>NHDO01000086.1 GCA_002171735.1 Proteobacteria bacterium TMED61
CGACGGCCTGCATGTTCGTGGCCAACATTAGTCAATTTAACTTTACTGCTATTTAAGTCCGTAGATTCTTTTTTAGTGTCCATTCTAATTGATTGTTTTTGCGAAGATTGTTATACTATAGTTGTAAGAAATTTTTGCACGGATTTTTACCTCGAGGAGCTTAATAGCTAGGTAAAAATTATTTGGACCTTATGGGATCGTCCAACTTTGTCGACAGGTCATAGTATCAGTTTCGGAAGCTAGAAGAAAATTAGCGAGTAATAAATCCGGACGACCACACAGCTTAAAGTGCTCTCTTACTAGGGATCCTCACGACTGAAGGACAAGATTAAGTGTGGTGAAGTCACTTGATAGACTCATCACGAATTAAATAAATAGTGTTAGTTCCTAAGAGAGAAGCCTAGGAATTAATACGAAAGGCGAAAATATCGCGAAGGGAGTGTTGTTATGTCAGGTGAAAATCTTTCGTTTCCTGTAATACAGTGCCGTCGTGGTTCGTCTCTTATACAGGACGTTAATAATGAAAAGAATGCTAATAAATGCTACTCAAGCAGAGGAACTGCGAGTAGCGCTAGTCGATGGACAGCGATTATCTGACTTAGATATAGAAGCAACCGGTAAAGAGCAAAAGAAGTCTAATGTTTACAAAGGCAAGATTACACGTCTTGAGCCTAGTCTCGAGGCAGCTTTTGTAGACTTCGGGGCTAACCGCCATGGTTTCCTCCCTTTAAAAGAAATATCTCGAAAGTACTTTAAGACCGCCGATCACTCGGGTAACAACAGAGCCAACATAAAAAGTCTTTTGAAAGAAGGGCAAGAGCTTATAGTGCAGGTTGAAAAGGAGGAAAGAGGTAATAAAGGGGCAGCCCTGACAACATTCCTTAGCTTGGCAGGTCGATATCTGGTAGCGATGCCCAATAATCCTCGTGCTGGGGGTGTTTCTCGACAAATTGAGGGCGCAGATCGTGTCGAGGCTCAAGAAGCAATGGCAGAGTTAATTATACCTGAGGATATGGGTGTAATACTTAGGACCGCTGGTGTTGGAAAGACCTCAGAAGAGTTGCAGTGGGATTTAGATTACCTAAATGAAATCTGGACTGCCATCGATGATGCGGCAGCCCAAAAGCAGGCACCTGTGCTCATTTTCCAGGATAGTAATGTAATTATCCGAGCAATACGGGATTACTTGCGCGCCGATATATTAGAAATATTGGTGGACGATAAAAATCTTTACGACCAGGCGCACGAGTTCATGGAACAGGTGATGCCCCATAATTTGCCGAAGCTAAAGTTATATGAAGATAGCGTCCCTCTGTTTAATCGTTATCAGATTGAGAGTCAAATTGAAACAGCCTTTAGCCGCACAGTCAGACTTCCCAGCGGCGGCTCTTTAGTGATTGAACCTACTGAGGCATTGACCACTGTCGATATAAACTCGGCGCGAGCAACGCAAGGAAGTGATATTGAAGAGACAGCATTAAGAACTAATCTAGAGGCCGCAGAGGAAGTCGGACGACAATTACGATTAAGAGACTTAGGTGGTCTATTAGTCATTGATTTCATTGATATGCTATCAAACAAAAATCAACGATCTGTCGAAAATCGACTAAAGGATGCGGTTAAAGTTGATCGCGCTCGGATACAAATTGGTAAAATTTCAAGATTTGGTCTGTTGGAAATGTCGCGTCAAAGGCTACGTCCCTCGTTGGCAGAGTCGAGTTATGAGATGTGTACTAACTGTGACGGGATTGGCTCTACTAGGAATATCAAATCGACCGCACTAGGAGTGCTGCGCCTCATAGAGGAGGAAGCGATGAAGACATCTACCTCCACAGTATATGCCAATATTTCGATAGCGGTTGCCACGTTTTTAGTTAATGAAAAGCGGCTAGAAGTTAGCGCTATAGAAGCACGACACAACGTCAAAGTAATATTGATACCTAATGACGACTTACAGCCTTCTCACTTTGAAGTACAAAGAGAAAGAGAGCAAGACGCAGCGAAGTCAGACACAAGTGAAGGCTACAGGCTGAAGATGGAAAAAGAATCAGCGCGTGTGGCACAAGAAGGCAACCAAGGCAAGATAAATGCAGAAAAACCGCTAGTAAGCGGCATAAAACACAACAAGAAGAAACCTAGATCAAAAGCTTCGACAAGGCAAGGAATCTTGTCAAAGATCTTGGTATTACTTTCAAGAATGTTGTTTGGCAAGTCAAGGCCCAAGAAAGCAACGCGGTCTAAACGAAGGGGAAACTCATCCCACAAAGGAGAGAGACCTACTCGCAACAATAGAAGACGGTCTTCGAGACCTGAACCTAAAGATGGTCAACGCCGTTCGCGCTCTACTAACGCAGGGACTGCATCTAAGAAACCCTCAAATAGTAATGGCAAAAATGCTTCTGATGTGGGATCAAAAAGTATCAATCGAAAATCTAAAGACATCGATATCGAGGAGCTTGAAGAAAAAGAAAATATTATCGCTGAAAGTACTCCTATAATGGAGACTGCTCAAACGATAGATAACGCGGTAGCGTCACCCGACTTTTCTGATACCCATGCTAAAGACACAGCTCCTAATGTGGAAAGTCTAGAGCGAAACGATGACAGCGACTTCTCTCTGACCGAAGAGGAGCAGCTTCGAATAGTTGACAATGGTAATGACAAGAAATCTGAATCAATTGACGTGCCCNCAGANCCCTCTGAATTGATTGAACCTNCAAACGTGTCAATGNATGCTGAGGAAGAGACNACTAAAANTAATGAAAGGGATCCCTATTTAANNCAGAACGATGATAATAGCCAAAACCAAGCGGTTTCTTCTCAAAGTGATGAGGACACAGCCCGAGTAAATTATTCNTATGGCTCTAAACCTAACTTACAAGATGTCCTTGAACCCAGCTCAATAGGAAATGATCCAAAAACCAAGCCTAACGAGGGCTTAGTTGATGAAGCCGAGGACTACTATGACGATGATGATGTCAACGGGAATTGATAATTAAGTTTTAATTAGCGCCATTCAAGAGCGAGCTTTCAAGGTTGTTGACCTAACATTTCCCGCGTAGCTCGAAAGGTCACATTCGGACACCTGTCAATAGTAACTTGAAGATTTGCAGCGGATGGCGCTAAATATACTAGCTTTCCAGCGCCATCAACCGCTATATTTAACGGACTGTGTTTCTCTAGTTTTTCAATTTCGCTTGGTTCCGACGATTCAAGCCATCTAGCCACCTTGATCGGTACTGCCTCAAAGACGCATTCTACCGAGTACTCATGTTGAAGCCTCCAAGCTACTACTTCAAATTGAAGCATTCCAATCGCCCCAACAACCAGGTCACCTCTATTTTTGAAGTTAAAAACTTGAGCTGCACCCTCTTCGCATAATTGTTTCAACCCCTTCAGTAGGGCCTTGTTCCGCAGAGGATCTAGTGACCGGACTCTTCTAAACAGTTCGGGAGCAAAGCTTGGTATACCAGAGAACATAAAATTATCGCCCTCGGTAAACGTGTCGCCAATTTGGATCGTGCCATGATTATGTATACCGATAATGTCGCCCGGGAAAGCGTTCCCAGTAGCTTCTCGGCTTTGTGCCATAAACTGTATCGCTCCACCTAGTTTCATTTTTCGTTTCAAGCGGACGTTGTGGCACTGCATCCCATCTGTATATTCACCAGAGCAAATTCTTAAAAAAGCTATCCTATCTCTGTGCTTAGGGTCCATATTCGCCTGAACCTTAAAGACAAATGCAGAAAAGCTACTTTCACTAGGCTCAACTGGTTCCGTGGTGGTAGGCCGCACTAGTGGACGTGGTGCAATATTGATAAACGTGTCGAGCATCTCTCTTAATCCAAACGTTCTTAGGGCGCTGCCAAAAAAGACAGGAGTAACAGCCCCTGACAAGAAGTCAGTAGTCTTAAATAAGTTGCCAGCCCCTTCTAATAATTCGACTTCGTCTATCAAATCCGAACGACCCTTTTCAAATCTGGGATCGGCATACAAGTCTCGTAAGTCAATCCAATCGCTTTGATTTTCGTCCTTAGCGTAGGGTAGAGCTGCCTTTTTATTAAAGTCATAGAGACCTTCAAAATGTTGTCCGGACCCTATAGGCCATGTAACAGGCGCACAAGCAATATTCAATACGGATTCTATCTCGTCCAGCAGCTCTAGGGGCGCTCTACCATAGCGATCCAATTTATTAATAAAAGTCACCACTGGAGTTTTGCGTAGACGACAAACTTCTAGCAACTTGATCGTTCGATCCTCTACCCCTCGCGCCGCGTCTATAATCATTAACGCTGAGTCAACCGCGCTTAACGTTCTATATGTGTCTTCACTGAAATCTTCGTGGCCCGGTGTATCTAAAAGATTAATAATGTGATCTTTGTAATCAAATTGCATAACAGATGAAGTGACGGAAATCCCACGTTGCCTTTCAATTTCCATCCAGTCAGATGTCGCGTGGCGTGCGCTCTTCCGCGCTTTAACTGTACCCGCGGTATTTATCGCACCACCTAAATACAATAGTTTTTCAGTGACAGTCGTTTTTCCTGCGTCTGGATGTGAAATAATGGCAAACGTCCGCCGTTTTTTTAGCTCGTTATCTAATATTGACATCGGGAGATATCCATCTGATGTGTTTTAACTTCATTAATTTTTATACCGCGATACTAGTAAGTAAATACTTGCTTATNCCTAAANTCGTTATAATTCTAAAATAACTGACGCAAATGCAAAGCCTCCGTCATCCGACAGGCTTATATGGGAATGTTTTATTTTAAACTCACTGAAAAGCTGTAATACTTTTCCTGAAACCTTCAGGCTTGGCTTACCGGAGGGGGCATGTTCTACTGAAATAAGGCATGGGTAAACTCCTTGCTTGAAGCCGGTTCCCAACGCCTTAGACGTAGCCTCCTTAGCAGCAAACCTCATAGCTAGAAATCTGGAAGGATCTCGTGCTTTCTCAAAATAGGCAAGCTCATACTCACTTAAGATTTTACCTAAAAACCTAGATTGATATTTCTCGTAAATAATACCAAATCGATCAATTTTTGCTATGTCAACCCCTGTCCCAAATATCATTCTCTCGCTGCCAATAGCTTATTTCTCATTCGTAAGACGGCGTTTTCCAAGCCTTCAAATAACGCCGCCGCAATAATAGAGTGTCCAATATTAAGCTCTTCAATGACTTCTATGGAGGCCACCCCGAAAACGTTCTCGTAGTCTAACCCGTGTCCAGCATGGACATGCATCCCGAGCTGATTCGCGAAGTTTGCGGACTCTGTCAGCTCATTTAGTGATTGATTTACTAAAGTCTTTGAGGTCTGTAAGGAATATCTTCCTGTATGTAACTCAACCGTGGAAATACCTAATTCCTGCGCAACCTTTATCTGTTTATTATCTGGATCTAAAAATACGGAAACTTCTATTAATTTGTTTTGAAGCGCTTCAATAACTGGTTTTAGTTGATCCGCCAACCCAATTACGTCCAACCCACCCTCAGTAGTAACTTCAGCCCGTCGCTCTGGTACGATACAGCAAGCCTGAGGCCTTAGAGAACAGGCAATATTTACCATTTCACTGGTCGCAGCTAATTCTAAGTTAAGAGGAATACCTATAGACCTCTTTAGCATATGTATATCGGCGTCTTGAATATGTCGACGGTCTTCTCTCAAATGAACCGTTAATATGTCTGCACCACCTTTGATCGCAGCATGAGCAGCACCCACGACGTCTGGCTGCTGACCACCTCTAGCCTGGCGGACAGTAGCCACATGATCAATATTAACCCCAAGGCGTAAACTCTTACTTTTCATTACACTCACCACACATGTCATTCATATATCTAACCTGTCTACAGAGCTTCGAAATAGCTCTCGAGATTCAATTTTTCTATCACCCAAATGATGCTGGATTACCCGTCGCATTAATTGCTTCGCCTCGCGAGTTTCTGTTACTTGATATCTTCGTTTACCAGCTAACGCTAATAATGTTGATCCTTTGATGGTCAGAGTTTCAGACGGTATATTAATTTTTTTTGCGCCTAACTCTAAGTCATATACATAATTAGATTCAGCAGTTATACGTCTCCCGCTATCGGCATCTGAAGTTAAATTCAGTCCAAAACCTAATTCTTTTAAAAGACTAACCTCAAACGCTCGTAAAATAGGCTCAATATCCCCTTCTTCACTCAAACTTTCAATACTTCGTGAATAACGTTCAAACAAGTCAGCTAGTGCATCATTTTCCGCAGTTAATTTCACGATCAACTCGTTCATATAAAATACGGCAAAGAGCCTGTCTTTGATCAATTCGGGATGGCGATAAGAAACCTCCGCGTTAATAAGGGTTTGGAGAGAAGACTTACCTTTCGTTTCTATATGCAACAAGCATAAAGGTTCCAAAACTCCTGATAATTTTGATCCTTTGCGCAATACACCCTTTGCTATACAAGACACACGACCCCTACTACGAGTGAGTAACTGCAGGATCAAGCTTGTTTCTTGATACCTTCTTTTATGTAGCACGTAAGCTCCGTCCAAAAGATAATTAGTCCGTCATTCCGATTGTTTTAAGAGCATCCGAACTATCAAGCCAACCTTTTTTTGTTTTTACCCAAATTTTTAAAAAAACCTTATTTTGCAACATTTTCTCGATATCAACTCGNGCGTCAGATGCTATCCGTTTCAACAAGNTTCCTTTCTTTCCAATAACTATAGGNTTTTGNCTCTCCCGCTCGACCCATACNGTAGCTAGTATATTGGTGATATCTTTNAACTCTTCAAAGTCNTCGATAACGACACTTGTTGTATAAGGNATCTCNTCACCAAGGAAATGCATGATTTTTTCTCTGATAATTTCAGCCGCCANGAATTGCTCCGGTCTATCCGTAACTTGATCCCTCGGAAANACAAACGGTCTTTCCGGNAGATGGCGACACACCTGNTCAAGGACAACGCTAATATCTTTNCCCGNTCTCGCACTAAAAGGNACAAATTCTGTGAAAGCATGATCTTTCTTAGAGAACGANGCTATNAGCGGCAANANCTCTTTCTTATCCTTAATCAAATCTTGCTTATTNANNAACATCATAGCAGGCACGCCAGACTCAAGCACCATTTTTGCTANTTCTTCGTCCTCTTTNACCCATCCTCTACAATCAGCAAGCATAATTATGAAATCGACCTCTGAGAGTGCCTGCCTTACTTGACGATTCATAAGTCGATTCATCCGGTTTTTCGGCGCATACTGCCAGCCCGGAGTATCAACAAAAATCATTTGCTCGGTCTCATCACTCCTAATTCCTAGTATTTGATATCGAGTAGTCTGGGGTTTTCTAGACGTTATGCTAATTTTTTGATCAAGTATTTGATTAAGTAAGGTTGATTTACCGACATTTGGTCGTCCGACAATACCTATCAGCCCGCATTTAATCACAACTAGATTCCTCGAATATCGAGATCAGGGCCTGTCTTGCAGCTGCTTGTTCTCCTTTGCGTCGAGTCTCACCAGTCCCTAAAGTGGGTTTATTTAAGAGACTTTTAACTGAACAACTTACTTCAAAAAGTCTGTCGTGAGGTGGGCCAGTTATACTTTTCACCTGGTAATGAGGCAAATGTAATCCTTTACCTTGCAAAAGTTCCTGTAAAGCCGTTTTCGCATCTTTTTCTATTGCAGAAGGATCTAGTTCAGTAAGCAAGTCATGAAACAATTCCCCTACCACTTTTGCACATGTTGCGTAGTCAGAGTCAAGATAGATCGCACCCACGAGCGCCTCTAAAGCGTTCGCTGCGATTGAAACTCGCTTCGACCCACCTGTTTTTTTCTCCCCTTCGCCTAAAATAACTAAACTCCCTATGTCAAACTGTTGCCCAACTGAAAATAGTGCATCACTATTAACGACACTGGCTCTTAATCTAGTCAGCTGGCCCTCATCTGCCCTAGGAAAACGTTTAAACAGATCCTCAGCGATTATGAGTCCCAGTAAGGCATCACCTAAATACTCCAGTCTCTCATTGTGATTTTGGGACGCGCTTCTGTGCGTAAGCGCAAGAGTCATTAATTGCTCATCTTTAAAGTGATACTTTAGCGAAAAACTTTTCATTCTTAAATTATCGTCCATTCTCATCTATTCTCAGGCCCGATCGATTAAAGTTAACGCCACCATCCCAATTTAGCCAAATAAGAAATGCTTTTCCCATAAGATGACTCTCCGGAACGTATCCCCAAAATCTCGAATCCCGACTGTTGTCTCGATTATCTCCCATGACAAAATACATACTATCGGGAACTTTATATTCTCCATCCCTAGAATATCGAGAAGGAGAAATTAATACTTCATGGAAAAATCTTCCGTTCTCTTCCTTATGAACACTTGTGCCAGTATGTTTTGAAGCTTTTCCATGACCAATAAATGTCTGTTCATCCTGCCAGGCTATTGTCTGTCCGTTAACGCGTAAAATTTTATTTTTGTACTCTACTTTATCTCCTGGTATACCGATCACTCTTTTTATAAATGGGGTTGCCGGGTCTAATGGATATTTAAATACCACAACATCACCGCGCTTGGGTGCCCCAGTCTTCAGTAACGTCTGGTTGGTGAATGGTAACCTGAGACCATATGAAAATTTGTTTACTAAAATGAAGTCACCAATTAGCAAGGTTGGAATCATGGAACCAGACGGGATTCGAAAAGGCTCGACTATAAAACCCCTAAGGACAAACACAAACAAAAATACGGGGAAAAACGATTTCGCGTAGGAGAACAAAAAGTTACTTTGGGACTTGCCGCCAGAACGGTTGCGACGAGGCTTAAGGAACTTTGCGTCAATAAGCCACAGAAAGCCACTGAACAAAGTTAACGACGCTAGCACAGAGGTAAAATCCCAGACAATCATGCATTGTTAACCTTCAAAACAGCCATAAATGCTTCTTGCGGTATTTCTACCGCACCGAATTGTTTCATTC
>NHDO01000087.1 GCA_002171735.1 Proteobacteria bacterium TMED61
CGTGATCTTGAATTAATGATTTGTCGGTATACGATACGCCCCAGAAATGAGCTCGGCCGCTCGGACGGTCATATTCAATGCGATTATTTTTTAGGTCAGAAGTATCGCCTGGTGCACGATTTACCGGTAAGGTGTAAAACATCTGAAGTTGATTCCCTCGCTTAGTTTCATACTTCCATTCAGCACCCGAAAATGTGTTCATAGTATTTCTGAATTTACTTCTTGCAACTAAACGCCGACTGCCAACATCAAGAGTCAGACGTCCGACTCGGAGACTTGATCGACCATCCTTCTCAAATAGATTTTGATGTTCCCACATAAGATAGCCTTGTATTAGCTCAATCGGATTTACCATACTAGTTGAAAGGGGAGAGCCGTTGTCGTCCAAGAATGCACGAGAATCGCCGGCCTCTATTACGAAGTTGAAGTCATTTGACTTGATGCCTATTGCTAGCAGTGTTCGTAAGGCAATCTGTTGATCGCTACCTCGTCCTTGGGAACGGAATTGCTTGTTGAGAGATTCATATCGGATCCTTTGGGAACCTGAGGCGTAGAACCACGAGGGCATTGTTTCAACTCGATTTTCTGTGTCGAATAGAGATGCTCCGTTGCCACAAACGTGGAATGATGTGAGAAATACAAGAGCAATTAGATATGTTAGTTTATGCGACATAGCCATTCTCGTAAGTTTCGGCAGAGATTGATCATAGTATTCACAAATAGCGAAATTTTATTCACATTATATAAGAGTTATCAACAAATTATATTAGATACTCACATTATTTTGCACACAATTACTATTTATTTTGATTGAGGATTTTAGGCATGCAAACAACTAGGCCCAATAATTTGTTATCTGTCTTAGATCTTTCGGGTGGTGTGGTAAGTTTGGTTGGTGCTGGGGGGAAAAAAACTACTATGTACCAGTTGGCCTCACTATTTGATGGCCGAGTAGCATTAACATCGACTTCGCACATGTTTCAGTATGATGAAACNAAGGTTGACCTNGTNACAATTGATCGAAATTCTACNCNTGAATTTAATTCGGATGCTCGAGTAGTGGCCTACGCGGGACCAACAGAAACNCGAAATCGAGTCGGAGGTTTAATGCCCTCGCAGATTGAAACTATTTGGCGCAAGGGTAAGTACGNTCTANTGGTTATAAAGGCGGATGGTGCACGNTCGAGNATGATAAAAGCGCCGGCTGANCATGAGCCGCTTATCCCAGACTTTACGCAGCTAGTTCTNCCTNTGACATCTGGGCTNGTCATTGGTCAGCCCCTTACNTCTTTGATCGCCCANCGTGTCGACTTGNTGGCGCAAACTTTGGATCTAGCAGTAGGGGACATGATTAGGCCATTACATTTGGCTAAATTAATTGCATCGCCAAAAGGGAGTCTCCNAGGCACAAAAAATATGAGAGTTGTTCCAGTAATTAATATGGTGGACGATGCGCGAATANAGGCNACCTGTACCGAAGCTGCANTAANAGCACTTTCGCTGACANACCGATTCGANAGGATTGTTCTAGCTGAGTTACGACACTCGAAAGTTGTTAAGGTGATCNATCGCGATCAACTCNNTAAGCTANNCTTCGCTTAGAACGCTTTTCATCGACTCGATGAAGTACGCNATATTCNTNTCATTAATGCCCGCTACATTTATTCTGCTAGAGTCCACCATATAAATNGCNTAAGTTTCTTGTAGCTTAGCNACCTGCNNCGCGGAGATGCCTANAAATGANAACATTCCGCGTTGCGTTTTTATAAACGAAAAATCTCGGCTCGTTNCGTCACTTAATCCGCTNGCAAGCTCGGTNCGGAGAAGNTTNATCCTATTGCGCATTGACTCCAGTTCTTTACGCCACATTGTTTTTAGTCTCTCGTCTCCTAAAATACTTTCTACAATTGCAGCNCCGTGNGACGGTGGCATCGAGTAGATNCCTCGNACCACTGAACCAAGCTGGCTTTGCACTACATTAGATTGCTTAGTATTTGGACTTACTATTTGTAAACTACCTACCCTTTCTCGGTAAAGTCCAAAATTTTTAGAGTATGAGCTTGCGACAATTAGTTCAGCACATGCCTCTCCTAGGATACGNACTCCCATTGAGTCTTTTATAAGNCTTTCACCTAGGCCTTGGTAGGCTAGGTCGATGAAAGGAATAAACCCTTTCTTATTAGCAATTTGCGCTACTGCTTCCCAATGCGATTGTTCTAAGTCAACGCCTGAAGGGTTGTGACAACAACCATGCAGTAAAACGATATCACCAGCAGGAACTGATTCTAGCGCAGTGAATAGTTCTGTTTCGTTTAGCGAGCGTGAATCACTATCGTAGTAGGCGTATTCCTTAATATTGATTCCAGCATCACCAAGTAAAGGTCTGTGATTAGCCCATGTCGGATTACTTACCCAAATCGTAGTCTGGAGGTTTGCTCGTTTGACGAGTTCAGCTGCAACCCTCAGGGCACCGCATCCCCCAGGAGTCTGAACGCCAGCTATGCGGCCATCTGCTAGCGCGGAGTGTTCCGAACCGAACATCATGTCACGACTCAGTTCGTTGAACCGTGGAGTCCCGGGCGGACCGATGTACGCTTTTGTAGATTCCATCTGGTGATGGAGTTGCTGGGCTTCCAAAACGCTATTCATTATCGGCGTTTGTCCCGATTCATCGCGATAAACTCCTACTCCTAGGTCTATCTTATTTGTATTTTTATCTTTGTTGAAAGCTGCCATTAATCCTAGGATTGGGTCTGGACTAAGGGTTTCAAGATTTTCGAACATTGTTTACTTTTCTCCAAAAAATTTAGTTTCGCTCGACGCGTTTGAAATAGATGGCGATGTCACTGTGTAATTATAGTGCTAATGAGAATTTGATATTCATTTTTTTAGAGCTGGATAGTTTTCTCAGTGTAAAGCATTTATACTGTATAGATATACAGTATAAATGCTTTACACCATGAAAAAAAGATCTTACATCTCATACGCAGAACTTCATTGTCTAACTAATTTCACTTTCAGCCATGGAGCTTCTCATCCGGAAGAGTTAGTTAAAACTGCGGCGTCACTTGGTTATAAAGCACTTGCAATAACGGATAGGTGTAGTTTTTCTGGTTTGGTTAAAGCATATGAGTCAGGGAAAGCACACAACTTGAAAGTCATTTGCGGGACAGAGTTAGTTTGTGAGGATGGTATGAAGTTAATTCTCTTAGCCAGTAATTTACTATCTTATCAGCAGATTAGTTACTTGATTACAAAATCAAGGTTACGTAAAGGNAAGGGANATTATCAGATNTTTAAAGAAGATCTTTTAAAATTTTCTACAGGCTTCTTAATTTGGATTCCTACTTTTAACGATGAGGATAAGAAATATGCAGCNTGGGTCAGCAGAAATTTTACTGGTCGTTCTTGGATAGGTTTAGGATTATTTTATAGTGGGAGAGACCGAGAATATTTACAGACTGCAGTAGCCTTGTCGACCACCTTTAGTTTGCCCATAGTTGCTGTTGGTGATGTTCGTATGCATACATCATCTCGTAAACCTCTCCTTGATACTTTGACCGCGATACGGTTAAAAAAGAGAGTGATGGATACTGGGTGTGAGCTTTTCTCTAATTCTGAGAGATATTTAAGACCGCTACATCGAATTGAAAATATTTTCCCCAAGGCATTGATTGATCAGACGATAGCAATCGCAAGCCAGTGTAGTTTTTCATTGGAAGACTTGAAGTATAGCTATCCCAAAGAGTTGATTAATTCTGGAGATAGTACTTTCACGCAATTGAAAAATCTTACAAAGCAAGGTATGAAAAGGCGCTGGCCGGAAGGCACTACACTTAATACTAAGAAAAAAATTCTTCATGAATTGTTCCTTATAAGAGAATTAAATTATGAGGGTTACTTCTTAATGGTTTGCGATGTTATTGACTTTGCCAAGTCACGTGGGATTTTATACCAAGGTAGGGGATCTGCAGCGAATTCGATTGTTTGCTATTGCCTGGGGATCACAGAAGTAAGCCCTAAACATATTGATATGTTGTTTGAGCGCTTTATTTCTAGAGAAAGAAATGAACCACCTGATATCGATATTGATTTTGAGCACGAGCGTCGAGAAGAAGTAATACAACACATTTACGAAAAATATAGTAGAAAACGGGCGGCTATAGCGGCAACCGTTGTTACCTATAAGATCCGTAGCGCTATTCGCGATGTGGGAAAAGCTCTTGGCATTAATGGATCAGAGCTTAAGCAGTTGCTGAAAGGTAAAATCCAATGGAAACGAGGACAGGTTACTATCGAAAAAGTTGAGAACACCGATTTAGATATTAGTAATGTATTATTGGGACATTTGATTAATCTCGTCAGTCAGGTTATAGGGTTTCCTCGACATTTATCCCAACATGTTGGGGGGTTCGTGATCACTGACGGTCCTCTGTCCGATTTAGTTCCGCTTGAAAACGCGGCAATGGCTAACCGTACCATCCTTCAGTGGGATAAGACAGATTTAGAAATTCTAGGGATTTTAAAAGTTGATTGTTTGTCATTAGGGATATTGACTGTGATTAGTCGGAGCTTTCGTCTGATTAAGGAGCTTACAGGAGAAAACCTCAGCATATCTGATATTCCGTTCGATGACCCAAGTACTTATTCGATGATCCAGTCCGCAGATACTATTGGCGTTTTCCAAATTGAGTCGCGCGCACAAATGACGATGCTTCCGAGGCTCAGGCCTCAGAATTATTATGATCTTATCATTCAGGTTGCGATTATTCGACCCGGGCCAATCCAAGGAGAAATGGTGCATCCTTATTTACGGCGACGTAATGGTCAGGAAATTCCAGATTATCCGGATGAAAGAGTTAAAAAGGTTTTAGGGCGAACTTTGGGTGTTCCTTTATTCCAAGAACAAATCATCAGATTAGCTATGGTAGTCGGTGGCTTCTCCCCAGGGGAAGCGGATCAGTTAAGACGTGCTATGACAAATTGGGGAGAGTCTGATGATATCTCAAAATTCCAAANTAGATTGTTAGCTGGAATGAAGGATAAGGGTTATAGCGATAGTTTCTCGCAGAGTACCTTAAATCAGATGAGGGGCTTCGGTGGTTACGGATTTCCTGAGGCACACGCAGCCAGCTTTGCCTTATTGGCTTATATATCGGCATGGTTAAAAAATCATATGCCTGAAATATATACTACAGCACTTCTAAATAGTCAGCCTATGGGGTTTTACTCTTGTTTTCAGTTGATACAGGATGCGAAGCGACATGGGGTGAAAGTATTATCTTTAGATGTTCAACAAAGTAATTGGGATTGTACTGTTGAAAAATATAGAGATGGAAAATATGCGTTACGCCTGGGTCTCCGTATAGTAAAAGGACTTAGTGCGAAGGTAGGTTGTCGTATTGAAAAAAAGAGAGCTATGCAGCCTTTTAAAGATCTAAATGATCTTGTAGTTAGGGCGAAATTGAATCGAGCAGAACTCCAGTTACTTTCAAAGGCAAATGCTCTTGAAACTCTAGTTGGCAATAGGCATCAAGCTAATTGGAAAGCCTTAGGCTTCAGAGCGCCTTTACCTCTATTGCCTCCTGTTATAGAAGAAGCTGCTACTCCATTACTTCCTCGGCCTAAGGAAGGCGAAGAAGTTCTTGCTGACTTTGAAAGTATAGGTCTAACCTTGGGTAGACATCCTTTGGCTTTGCTTAGAAANCATTTAATAGGCGACAAGCTATCTTCAGATTTACTCGAGTTAGCTCAAGGCACGCGAGCAAAGTTTAGCGGGCTGGTAGTGGTGCGTCAAAAGCCTAGCTCAGCTAAAGGGGTAATTTTTCTTACCTTAGAAGATGAGATGGGTCCTATCAATGTAATAATATGGCCAAGTTTAGTTAATACTTACTATAATGAAGTAATGCATTCAAAGTTGTTAAGTATTTCTGGCACGGTGCAAAGAGAAGGTGAGGTTGTCCATCTTATCGCGCAGGTGTTAGAAGATCGCTCAAGTTTGATTGGTCAACTGGATACGCCTTTGCGGAACTTTTGTTGAGTGAGCTTATATTTCCAGTGTCATGTAATGCTAGGATCCTCTGGTCATGTTGTAAGAAATTGATTTTAAAACGTTGCATTCGCCGAAGTTGTCCGTACAATCTCGGGTTTTATTTTGTACGGCTGTACCTTCCCGAGCTTAACCATGAAAAAACCAATAATAAAACCTGCTAACCCACAGTTTTCATCAGGCCCGTGTCCCAAAAGACCTGGTTGGACAACAGACACTCTGAAGGATGCGTTGATTGGGCGATCACATCGTTCTAAGCCTGGAAAAGCAAAGCTTAAGAGCGCGATTACAAAGACAAGAGAAATACTAGAAGTTCCTCCTAGCCACAGAATTGGCATCGTGGCTGGTTCTGATACTGGTGCTGTAGAGTTGGCATTATGGTCTCTTCTTGGAGAGCGAAATATAGATGTTTTAGCATGGGAGAGTTTTAGTCAGGAATGGGTGACAGATGTGATTGATGTTCTTGGCCTAAAGGCAAACACATTGTTGGCACCATATGGTGAACTACCCAATTTGGATAAAGTTGATTTTAAAAATGATGTCGTATTTGTCTGGAACGGTACGACTTCGGGAGTCCGACTGCCGGACGGAGACTGGATTTCAGATGATAGAGAAGGATTAACGATTTGTGATGCTACTTCTGCTGCATTTGCGATGGAGCTGCCTTGGCCAAAACTTGATGTCGTTACTTTCTCATGGCAAAAAGTACTAGGTGGTGAAGCCGCTCACGGAGTTATCATCTTGAGTGAACGGGCTGTTAAACGTTTGGAGACATTCGTTCCACCCCGGCCATTGCCCAAATTGTTTCGGCTAACTAAAAAAGGGAAAATTGACGAAAGTATTTTTGAGGGTTCGACAATTAATACTCCTTCAATGCTTTGTGTCGAAGACTATCTTGATGCCCTTAACTGGGCCTCAAAACGAGGCGGTTTAAAAGGATTATGTGATCGTTCGGCGGCTAACCTCGATGTGCTGGAGAAATGGATATCCAAAACCCCCTGGGTGGACTTCCTCGCCGCGGAACCAAGCCAACGGTCGAGTACATCGATATGTCTTAAAATTATAGCCCCATGGTTTAATGCTCTAGCAGCTGAAGATCAAGTTAAGATAACCAAGAAAATGACTAGTTTGCTGGATGGGGAAGAAGTTGCCTACGACATTGATGGTTATCGTAATGCTCCTCCCGGACTCCGAGTTTGGGGCGGAGCGACAGTAGAGACAAGCGACTTAGAGGCTCTGACGCCGTGGCTTGATTGGGCGTATAATAGTGTATGTCCCGACTGACTCTCGGCGCGATCGAAATTGTAAGAAGGAAGTTTAATGTATAAAGTTTTTGTTGCGGATAAATTGGCGCCTGAAGGTATAGCTGCTTTGGAAGAATATCCTGAGCTGCAGATAGATTTTAGTGCTGGTTTGTCGGTTGAAGAGGCTATCCCTCACGTCGAAGACGCCGACGCTATTATCGTTCGGAGTGCTACAAAACTGAGAGGTGAGCTATTGGACGCGGCAAAAAATGTCAAAGTGATAGGCCGCGCTGGGATAGGAGTCGATAATATTGATTTGGAAAAAACTACCGAAAGAGGAATTGTTGTTTTAAATACACCCGATGCAAACGCGACTACTACTGCGGAACTCGCCATCGCACACATGTTCTCCTTAAGCCGCAGTTTACCTTCCGCTGATTTGTCTGTTCGGTCTGGCAAATGGGAAAGAAATAATTTTTTGGGTGCTGAGGTTTCAGCGAAAGTCGTTGGTGTCGTTGGATTTGGCACGATAGGCCGCTTGGTCGCCGAAAGATGCATTGGTCTTAAAATGAAGGTTATCGGATTTGACCCATTCGTTACCCAAGAAACCTTTGAAGAGTTCGGCGTTGAGAAGCGAGAAATAGATGAATTGGCTAAGGAAGCAGACTACGTGACTTTGCATTGCCCTGTCACTGATAGTACGAGAAATTTATTCAATCGTGAACGTCTTCTTGCGATGAAGCCAGGTTCACGTATCATCAATTGTGCTCGGGGCGGTTTAATTGATGAAACAGCCTTGGTTGAGGTTTTGGAGTCAGGTAATTTGGCTGGGGCAGCGCTTGATGTTTTCGAGAATGAACCGCCTACAGACTCGCCTCTCCTGACTGCGCCAAATGTTCAATTTACACCGCACCTAGGCGCCTCAACTGAGGAAGCACAAACTGCAGTAGGAGTAGAAATTGCGCACAATATAGCGGCCTTTTTGGTGAAAGGAAAGGTAATCAATTCAGTCAATGTGCCCAGTATTGAGCCCGAAAAATTAGTCCAAGTTGCGCCTTATATGGAGCTCGGAACAAAGCTGGGTAAGCTTTTGTGCAAGATGTTGGACGGTCCATTAACTGAAGTTGAGATCGGCGTTTTTGGGGAGGCTTCAAAGTTCGATTTACATCCGGTGGCTAGTGCCGCGATGGTCGGTCTTTTATGCGACCATCATGCGGTGCCGGTTAACCAAATTAATGCTCTTCACCTNGCACAAAGACAAGGCATCAAGGTTAAAATGGTTGGAACCCCTGATTCGACTGAATATATTTCAGTTCTTCGGATCACGGCTACGGGCCCCGATCAAACGGTTTATCTAGAAGGTACTATTTTTGANGGTAGGCGTGCNCGACTGGTGAGAGTCAGTGATTACGACATCGAATCGCCGCTCGAAGGCCGCCTACTTATTACAAAGCATGCCGATGAGCCGGGCGTAATAGGTATGATAGGTGCCACACTGGGCGAGAAAGGCGTCAATATTTCTCGTATGCAAGTTGGAGTATCAGGGGGATCTCAGATGGCTATCGCAATTCTTGCAGTCTCGGATGAACTGGAGAAAGCCACCATGGANGGGATTTCTCGCATTCCTGCGGTCGAAAAGGTTATGCAGATCCTTCTGTAGATTTAATTGTCCTAGTTNGANACATTGCGCAGTCNCACCGNGACTAAAACCTAAAGATCCCGTAGCCTGNCTCACCCAAAGGAGCATTTAACGAGGCGCTGATGGCAATGCCAAGCNCATTTCTNGTGTCAGTCGGNTCGATTATTCCATCGTCCCACAGTTCGGACGTCGCGTAATAGGCCGACATCTGATGCTGATAAGCCTCTAAGGTTTCATGGTAAACTTTATCAAGCTCCGCTTGGTCGACAGTTTCACCGCGCCTCTCTAATTGTCGCAACTTTACTTCCGCAAGTGTTTTTGCTGCTTGCTCGCCTCCCATGATACCAATTTGATGATTTGGCCAAGAAAAAATAAGTCTAGGATCGTACGCCCTGCCGCACATNCCATAGTTACCGGCTCCAAAGGAACCGTGGCACATGATAGTGAATTTTGGCACATGTGAACCAACAATCGCCTGAATTAATTTAGCACCGTCTTTACTAATACCTTTAGCTTCGTATTCGCGNCCAACCATAAAGCCCGTAATATTCTGCATGAATAGAATAGGGGTGTTGTTTTGATTGCATAGCTCAATAAAGTGAGCTCCTTTTAGCGCGCTNTCGTTAAAAAGAACACCATTATTTGCCAAAATTCCAACTTTNTACCCCCAAATATTGGCATAGCCGCATACGAGAGTAGTCCCATAGGCGGGTTGATATTCATGGAATCTACTGCCATCGACCACGCGTGCGATTACTTCTTTCATGTCGAAAGATTTTTTTATATCAGTTGGGATGATGCCGTACAGATCATCTGCACTATAGAAAGGCTCTTCAACCTCATCTTTTTGTAGGGGCCATTTTTTTGGACTCTCCCATTGTTCGACTATTTCTCTCCCTATCGCTATAGCTTCTTCTTCACTATCAGCTGGATAATCACAGGTACCGCTAACTTGTGTATGTAGATCACANCCNCCAAGTTCNTCGGCAGTTACGATCTCACCTGTNGCAGCTTTGACTAGCGGAGGGCCGGCCAAAAAAACAGCGCCAGTGCCTCTCACTATTACNGAATAATCTGATAAAGCGGGCACGTACGCGCCTCCGGCAGTACAATGTCCAAACACCAGGGCTAACTGTTTAACGTTCATTTTAGACAATGTACTTTGGTTGCGGAACATGCGACCAGCCATGTATTTATCTGGAAACAATTCAGATTGTAAAGGGAGAAATCCTCCGGCACTGTCGCAGAGGTGTATAATTGGTAGTNGGTTTTCTATGGCAATATCAAGCACCCGGACAATTTTNTTTACNGTTAAGGGGTACCANGCACCTCCCTTAACACTGCTATCATTGGCATTAATAATTACCTCTTTTCCATTTACGATNCCAATACCAGTTATGCAGCTNGCGCTGGGCGAATCACCNTCATAGGCCATGTTTGCGGCNAGAGTTGAGAATTCAAGAAATGGGGTTCCAGGATCGAGTAACTTCTCGATGCGCTCCCTGGGCATCATTTTCCCATGCCCTGCGAGCCGGTCGATATCTTTTTGGGGCCTATCGTATCTCGCTTTTTTTTGCTTTAGTTTTAACTCTTCAGCTAAGCCTTTGTTATGGCGATAATTTTCCTGAAATTCTATCGAATCGGTCTGAATTAGAGATTTTATCCGAGCCATTATTCTTCATCCTCAAGAGAAATCAGTTCTGCATTCTTTTCAAAAGACGTGTTGGCAGTAATGTTAACTTCCTTAATTACACCATCTCGGGGTGCAACGATGCTAATTTGCATTTTCATCGATTCAATAACAATTAAAACATCACCTAGCTTGACGCTATCTCCTGCATTACAGTTTGTCTTAACCACAATTCCCGGCATATCAGCTTTAATTACGTTATCGCTAACTCCTGCTTGCTGTGAAACGCTTATAGCGTCCTGATACGACAATGTGTGAGTTCGACCATCGAATCGGATATATATCGCGTCATCATCTCGCGTCCACCAGACGGTTTTCTTTTTACCGTCAACAATTAGTGTGAAGCAATGACTACTCACTTGAGCTACTGACGACACCTTGAAAGTAAATCCATTAGAGAGTATTTCTAATACAGGGCTGCATTTGATAAGCGACACCTCGATAGACTTCTCATCGTGGTCCTTTTGTCCCGCGCAAACTGAACAGGTGAGCACAGTCTTGGCTGCGTTCATGCGGCAACCACGGCAAGTCTCCATGTAGGATCCTCCAGGCATGT
>NHDO01000088.1 GCA_002171735.1 Proteobacteria bacterium TMED61
TTCCGGAAAATTCTTTTGTAGTTCGTGTCCTGTTAATACACGAATATCGACGGATACTGCTGCAGGTAGCTGATCTGCCTGAGGAAATTTTCCCCGAAAATTGGCCTGGGGGGCCAGCAATGTCGTTAGCGAAAACAATTTACTCGAAAGTGAGCACATCATCACAACTTTTCGTTAGCGGGAATCTAGAAAATCGTGATGGCTTTTTTTCTCATCCGACCGATGAGTTTTCCCTGAGGTTTCAATAGGACTCGCTACGTCGAAAGATATTATCTGCGCATCGTGTAGACAATTTATGTCTAGACTTGTTCAAATACACGTGACATGTTTTGATCACATGGACTAAGTAATATATCTAAGCAGACATTGGCATTATGTTGACTAAGGCAACTATAGAGTTCCTGCTGAAGGAGCCACATATTGTGTGCTTAATGTCGTATGATGGTTTTAAAAATTTAAGGAGAAGTGGAATGATGAGGACTATATTGTTTTTTGGGCTGATAGCCTGGGTCAGTGTGCATGCGGCTCCGGCAATGAATGTCTACACAATTAATACTGCGGATCAAAGTGCATATCATGCCTGGGCCAGAGCTAGCGGTCCGGCAATGGGCGAGTCGGTGAACGCTTCTCTTGTTGGCATATGCAAGCCCATAACCGGTGCGTACAATGACGATGATCTTTATGCCTATATGTTTACTGACACGTTAGCCGATGCATTAGCTGCGTTACCAGGTAACGATGTGATGAAAGCGGAGGTTGCTAAACTAGAGATCTCTCGTAAAGTAATGGCGAGAGAGGTCTTAAGTCTTGTCAAGACGCAGTCGGCAGTTACGTTAAAGGTTGGTCAAACGGATGCTATCTGGAATACACTAGCTCATGTGCCTAACGTTGATGCCTATGTGAAAGCTGTTACTGCTATGGAGAAAGCTTTCCATAAAAATGGTTTTAATGATGTCGGTATACAAATATTCGTTGGTCATAGCGGAGGGGTTTCAGGGATGGTCATGTCTGGTGTGATTGCTAAAACACCAGCGCGACTTGGTGAAGCCTTCGACTCACTCGGTGAGTCTTGGGCTAAAGGTCCTTATAAGGCTGTAGTGGCTAAAAGAAAGGTAGCACGTGGTTTGAGTGCAATGTGCGAAACGGTATACGTGAAATAGAAAGCGGCACATCGACAACCCAACTCCTTGAACCACGGAGTTGGGTCATTATTTGGGTTTCATCATCTATTTACTGAATTCAAAACCCCGAAATCCATTACTAGCACATTCTCGGAATTCGTTTAGATACGCTGGTAGACCGCCTGGATACATCAACATTTCCTTTGGTTTTCCAGGAATATTAGCACCCATGTACCATGAGTCAGCTTTAGGAAACAAAGTCGCATCAGCAAGTTCCATCACATGCGAGCGCCAATGATTTTCAGCTTCGCTAGCAACGTCAAATTTAGAGTACATATTGTCTCGCATATGAAGAAGTGTCTCTATCACACATTCACCCTGATACTCAGCGCTAGACGGTCCGTTACAAAAGCCAGTTGGCGCTTGAGGACCGTAGCTTACAAGCATATTTGGAAAATTTGTGGTCGCTAACCCAAGGTGCGATCTAACACCTTGAGCCCATTTCTCTTTTAAAGTTGTACCATCTGTACCTACTATATTTATAGACGTCAGCCCCCCGGTAACCGCATCGAAGCCTGTAGCGAATGCGATAATATCGAAGTTATGGGTACCTTTAGAGGTAACTATTCCCTCAGGAACAATTTCGTTAATAGATTCATCCAGTAGTGATACCAAGGTTGCATTTTCTTGGTTGAAAATGTCGAAATACCATTGTTCTAGGGAAGGTCTTTTAACTCCGTAAGGGTGTGGGGGTTCAAGCGGCGCAAGTTTTTCCGCGAGGATCGGATCTTTAATACGAGCTCTTGTTTTCTTTAACCAAAAGTCGTAAGCCGCTCTATTCACGGTCTCATTTGAGAAAATATCGTAGAAGTTTCCTAACCAGAAACTAAAACCGCCTGCAGCCCACAAACGTTCAAAGGTTTGTTCTCTCTCTTCGTCTGACACATCTAGTCCTGAGGTTGGAATTAAATCCATATCAAACCCACCAAAGGTTTCAGCTCGACGCTTGAACCGATCGGGAAGTTCATTTTTCATAGCCATATTATCAGCGTTAGAGTATGTCTCTTGTCCCATTGGAAGGTACATGTTCGGAGTACGTTGGAACACAGTCACATGTGACGCGACTTTCGAGGCTTCTTGTGCTACTTGTATACCGCTAGCTCCAGTGCCTATCACGCCTACTCGTTTATTTGTGAAATCTACTCCTTCTTGCGGCCACAAGGCGGTATGGCTAGCGATACCGTTGAATGTATCAAGACCCTTAATTTTAGGTTGGTAAGGCTTAGATGCGAATCCTGTGCATAGGACTATAAATTTAGCGCGGTATTGGCCCTTTTCGTCGGTATTTAGTAACCATTCATTAGTGCCCTCGTTGAAGGAGGCCTCAGACACTCGCGTATTCAGACTTACATCTTTACTGAGGTCTAACTTCTTGTCCACGTAATCAAAATAACTGCGCATTTCCTNCCATCCAGGGAAACGCTCGCTCCAGCTCCANTCCTCCCAAAGNTCNGGTCTAGAGAATTGATAAATTTGGCAGTGGGTGTCTACTCGTGCGCCCGGATAACAATTCCAGTGCCAAATTCCTCCTAATCCTGCACCTGCCTCAATTAGATGCACATTGAAACCTTCGTCTCGCAATCGGTATAGCTGGTAAACTCCTGAAAATCCAGCACCAACTATCACTACATCAAAGCTTTTTTTATCGCCATGCGATTCAGACATAACAGTTCGTATCCTCCAATTAAAGATATTTGAAAATTAAATGAGCGTGACTAATCTGTTCTGCTAGTAACTTCGAGTAGGTGATAACCAAATTGTGTCTTGACTGGTCCATGAACCTCGCCAACNGTCTCATTAAAAACAACTTGGTCAAACTCGGGTACCATCATACCTGGGCCAAATGAACCGAGATCTCCCCCCTGCTGTGATGAAGGGCAGCTAGAATTCGCTTTGGCTACTTCCCCAAAATCCGCTCCGTTCGCTATTTCTTCTTTTAAGCTAGTACATTTCTCCTCTGTATCTACGAGGATATGTCGTGCTGTGGCTTGTGCCATTTCAATCTCCTTACATACGTTTTTTTTATGTCATTATTTTATCAAACTAGTAAGTAATGTCGACTCATTCAGTTTTAAGATGTCTTTTTTTNTATTCANTTATGGCCTCTTGTTGAGCTTCGGCTAAAGGATCNCGGATTNCTCTGAGTGCTTTTTCGCTAGATTTCATTTTTAGATTTGTTTNCTTAAAATGAGGNATCACNTAGTTAGCGAATAATTCATAGTGCTGCTTTTTTGTTTCAAGTTCACACCAGTTATGATCGAATAAAAGAAAGTTNCCAAATCCACCATCTGATATCTCTATCAGGCTTTCAATATGTTCTATTGCATCTTTATAGGTTCCGATTACCACTGAGGCGTTGTCTCCAATCCATTCTAGGTAGCCGCTGATATCGTTACCACTAACCTGAATCTGTGGTGCAGCAGCTGTATGCTTAATATATTCACACCAGTCTTTAAGACCGTATTGAATGTCTTTAATCGCCTGATCTTTCGTTTTGGCTAAATGCATTATATTAACTATTCGCCACGCATCTCGGTCAGCCTTTTGATTGAATTCTTTGGCTCTGGCTTCGAGTACGTCCCAGTGCATAGCTAATACATCGACACCCGCTTTCATAGTCGCGCCTATCGATATAAGTCCCAAACCATGTTTCCCTGCAATACGAGGGCCCGAAGGAGAAACTACTGCCGCTGCAACTATTGGTGGGTGAGGATCTTGATAAAAATCTAGCTGCAGTCTGGCTTCGACAAGCTTATATCTGCTCGTCTCGACTGATATTGGTTCGTCACTTGTGATTAGATGCATTAATACATCCATATCAAAGTCTAGGGCATCTCTTTGTTCACTGGGTTGAATGCCTATCATTGCCGCATCTGAGGCCAGTGCTCCTGGTCCGACTCCCAAAATAACTCGGCCCCGAGTCAGATGGTCCAGAAGGGCCAGTTTATCTGCTACCCATAAAGGATTATGGTAAGGGAGCGAAACCACACCGGTGCCTAAGCGGAGATTACGGGTTTGGGGCGCCACGTGGGCGATAAAAAGCATCGGATCATTAATCAGCTCAACGCCGCCTGAATGGTGTTCTCCAAACCATGCTTCATCATAGCCGATGGTATCTAACAGCTTAACAATTTCAATATCATGTTGAAGGGCTAGAGTAGGGTTATAATTTGTCGGAACATGGTGGGGNGGTATNAAAACGCCAAACTGCATACGGGACATTGAATACTTCCTTATTGNCCGATTATTGAAGCCACACTTTACGGAACCTAGTTATGTATCATTTGCTGATGCAATGAGATTTCTATCCTCTTNACTCAAGGCTTCAACTACAAACATATCATTTTTTGCTAGACGGTGGCGCACTTTTTTCCACGGCGCATATTCGTTGGAATCATACCATTTGTTGAAATTTTCCATCGAGTCGAACTCGATAAGAATGACTCGGGCAGGTTTGGGATCACCTTCTATTACTACGGTATTTCCAGCTCTTACGAGGTATGTTCCTCCATACTGTGTTACCGTGCTCCCGGCATGCTCGACGTACCCACTTTCTACATATTTTTCTATATCTGAGATCTCGATATTTACAATCGCAATTACACTCATCTCAAGCTCCTAATCTCGGTTTATATATTAATAGATGTCNTNAGCTGACGTGGTAGCTNGCCACATCAAATTTCCTAGTTTTCCACCAGTAGGAAGGAGTGAAGCCAGGCCATATCGAATAATTTTTNCCATTCTCAGATANGTACCAGCTATCNCAACCTGAGCCCCACGAAAATTTTNCCAANTTGTTTTGAGTTGAATCNCAAAACGTCNCCTGNCTTTCTAACTTTACGTCGATGAAACTTTTCTTTGATTTCTTTAAATAGCNTAGCGCTTTTATTACATATTCTATTTGCGCCTCNATCATAAACACCACAGAGTTATGNCCTAGGCCGGTATTNGGACCTAAAAGAAGAAAGTAATTAGGGAACCCGGCAACTGAAATGCCTAGGTACGACTCTGCTGATCCTGCCCATTGCTCAGTGAGTTCTTTCCCTTNAGAGCCGTAGATCTTCATTGGCTGNAAGTATTTTGTCGTTACAAAGCCNGTACCAAAAATAATNGTGTCACATTCATGCNTTTTCCCGTCAGTCGTCATCACGCCTGTAGANGAAATAGATAGTATTGGTTCNGNTACTAAATCTGAGTTAGGTCGCTGCAANGACTCATAGTAGTCGTCAGAAATATTTATTCTTTTACATCCTATTTGGTAGCTTGGTGTNAGCTTTTTNCGTAGTTTCGGATCCTTAACTTTTGTTCTCAAATAAAGTTTCGATGCTTTTTGGAGTANGTTGTTGAANAANGGNTANCCAATAATCGCTATGCCGTAATATTCATTTCTCCAATAAAGAAANAGNCGATACAAATTNCTGACGACTGGNACATTTTTNAATATCCANTTAGTTAGGTAAGAGTAGNGTCTATTAAAACGTGGTACNAGCCAGGTNGGNGTACGTTGNAATACTTTTAAAGACCNAACCCTNTTTACTATTTCCGGNATAAATTGNATTGCGCTNGCACCGGTACCGATACAGGCGACNTTCCTTCCGTCCAGTTGGTGTTCGTGATCCCACTTAGANGAATGAAATATTTTACCCGTGAAATTTTCAATACCCGGAATTTTGGGAATGTTTGGTTTATTTAACGGCCCTGTGCCATTTATGATCATATCGACGTGAAAAATTTCGCCCGATTCGGTCGAAATTGCCCATTCATTCGCAGAGCTGTCAAAACGCATCTCAGAAACTGTTGTATTTAATTTAAGATGATTTTCTAGCTTAAATTTTTCTACGCATGATAAAAGGTATTGATATATCTCACTCGCATCAGAAAACACGCTTGTCCAATCAGATTTCTTTTCGAATGAAAAAGAATATAAATGAGACGCAACATCACACGCGCAGCCAGGGTAAGTGTTATCGCGCCATGTGCCCCCCACATTATCGGAGCGCTCAAATACAGTGAAGTTTGTGTAGCCGGATTCCTTTAATCTTATAGCCATTCCTATTCCAGAAAATCCTGCACCAATAATCGCTATACGCGGTCCCATTTTATCTGTGCGGTTTTCCCTGACGTTAGTTTTTTTCATAAAGCGGCTCTGTGGTAAATCAATTTGTACGTCTTGTAAATGGTAATGGGCCAACGAAGTCCTTGGCTGCGTTTGGGTTACGGGTATACTGAAAGTAGCTCTACTAAAGTTTATTTAACAGTTTTATAGGTTAACGCGGTATACGAATACAGTCTACTGAGGTCAGAAGAAATATGAAATTAAAAACCNAAATTGTGNGTNTCATCAGTTTTATTGTTACTTTACTTATCAATATNCAGGTGCATGCCGATGAATGTCCTTCATCTGACCTGCCCCAAAACGCCTTAANAAACTATTTAGAGGCGATGCAAGAACGTCGTTTTACAGATGCGTTTAAATTCGTATCAAACTCAATGACTGACGGAAGATCCAATAAGGATTGGGCTGAACTTCAGGAAATGTTTTATACCGGTGGTGGTGTGATTATTTTCGGCATTGATATCCGACAGGCCATTGCGATTGTTTCAGATATAGATTGCACGTCGACTGCTATAGTGCCAAATATTTTAAAATCTCGGGATAATTTTAATAATCAAGGTATTACTGAATTTGAGCTTTATACGGTTGTACGAAAAGACGATCGATGGCTTGTTGATTCGCAAGAAACTTTGTTTGATCAACCAGATGTCGACAAATGGTTTCCTGGAGAAACCATACCTGAATTTTTAGATAAGAAGTAAAAGAGTACTTTTCATGGAGTCTTGCTATGTTCCTGTATAGCACCCAGATGTGATGGGAATTGCTGAATAAAGCTCCTGCTGTGCTCTTCAGCTTGCTTTTTAGAGTAGTACTGCACGTTAGCTTTTGGTCGTTTGGGTTTGTTTCTAAACCTGCCCATTCCCGCCAAGATACAGTACCAGGAGGTCGGGCTATAGACTAACCGACTAGCTTGATTCCTAAGCTCGGACAAAAGATCTCCACCTTTATCCCAAACACGTAAAATCTTTTCCATATCATCGGAAATATGAACGTTTTTTCTATTCTCCAACCAGTACTCCGTATCACTTCTGGTATTAAGCTTGTAGTGCATTTGTACGTAGTTCCTAACACCATCAAAAATTGAGTTTACCTTCGTGTTTACTTCTGCCCGTGAGTTATCTGTGTTGCCGGAAGATTCTAATTTATTTGCAAAGGTCTCAGCTGTATCTTGCACTATCATGAGGGCGGTGGCTTCTAAGGGTTCAATAAATCCTTGAGATAAGCCAATAGCGATACAATTTTTTTCCCAGCAAACTGCACTTCGACCAACTCTCATTTTGAGATGTCGCGCCTCGACCGCAGCATCCATTAATCCCAGCTGTTTTCTGAGTTCTTCCTCTGCAGAGTTTCGGTCAGTAAAATCCGACGAATAGACGTAGCCGTTTCCAAAACGGTTTGTAAGCGGGATATTCCACATCCAACCATTTTTTAGTGCTTTCGATACGGTCTGTGCGGGCAAACCTTTATCTAGATTGATATGACTAGGAAGCGCTACGGCGGAATCATTATAGAGAAACTTCTTATACGGTAAAAATTCGACGCCAAGTGTCTTATTAATAAGCAACCCAGAGAACCCAGTGCAGTCAATAAAGAAGTCCGCGTCTATGGTACCGTGCTGGTCAGTTTCAACTCCAGATATATCNCCGTTTTCGGAGCGGAGTACTTCAGATACAGTATCTGACACATGAGTAACTCCATTTTGGACCGAAAAATTACGNAAGAATTCACCCAGGAGAGACGCGTCAAAATGGTACGCATAGTCGGTATGATAGTCTGTTTTCTTATCCGGAGTTGGCGCTAGTTTTTCACTCGCCAAAAAGTTCGACACGAAAAAAGAGTCAGGATGGGCGTAAACATTAAAATTTTTACTACGTAACGTCGCATTTTGGTGAAAGGCTCGTATCGACGTATCATCTTTTTGAGAGAAAAAGGGGTGGTAGTAACTTTTAAAGCCTTCTCGCGTCGCCCACGACGGAAATCGTATCCCACACTTGTACGTCGCATTGCACTTCGGCATCCATTCACGCTCATCAATATTTAATGAGTCAAAGAATCGCCTCATTTTTGGGGTAGAGCCTTCCCCGACACCAATTGTTCCTATTGACTCAGATTCAATAAGCTTTANNGAAACGTCTTTATCTTTCCACTGCNTCGCAAGNNTNGCCGCTACCATCCAACCGGACGTGCCTCCGCCGACGATGAGTATGTTCTTCGGTATGTTTGTAGGTTGCGACGTCATTGGCTTCATTGTACCCAGAATTGAAGAGATATTACGATAGATTGNAGACTCAAAAAAAAAGCCGCAAGACNGTTTCCCATCTCGCGGCTTTTGTTTTTTAGGCTCGGAGTGTTAAGTTCCGAGTCGTCTCATAGCAGACTTAGTCATATAGTTTGATATGAAGTCGCTAGCTGACTCTTGGTCATAACCAGATTTCCAACCACCTTGNACTGCTTCACCTTGGTAGAAGCGAGTTACACGTTTGGATTGGAGATCGTTACTGATAACCCAGTTCCAGCTCCACTCAGGCCGTCCGTCAGAGGCAAGCACTTGGCTTCCCGCTGCGTTTCGGATTGAGTTGTCATTGTATTGATACTGACTGAAGCCAGGCTCAAACGTTTTCCAAAGCTCTCCACGTCTATCGTATGAGATAGCCTGTGGATACTCGATGTTACGTGCATCAAAGTAAACGCGACGTTTACTTAGTGGTGCACGAGGGAAGCCAGTAGGCTCTCCTTCTAGTACGATCACTTCTGGAATTAGCGACTTACCAACATCATAGTATGTTGTGCCTTGAGGTCCACCGCAGGTTGGATGGGCCCAGTTGTCTTGATCCGCTCTCCAGTTGTAGTGCATCGAACCTAACATTGGTCCACGATGGATAATNTTCCAATTACCCCATGTCAACATTGGGTCACCAGCTGCCCACGCATCCGATAAGAACAAGTTGATACCNGCTACTAACGGCTCGAAGCGCTGGTTAGTTGGGAATCGACGTACTCGTTTGAATGCTGGCAGGTAACCATATAACTCTGGGAATCGAGATTGGTCGTTGTACCATTCGTTCATGAATGCAGTACCCTTAATATCGTTTGGTGACATAAACCAAACCGATTGATACCGGAGCATCTCTTCCTTACCCGGAAGCATTGTAGCTCCACCAGCCGAATCAGGATGAACTAACCCAGTTGTTTGCTGCTGCGCCCAGACAAAATCATATTCGTACTGCGAGTTACCCTTTGGGTCCAGTGCTGTACAAGGAATAGAAAAAATGTCTTGGTCATGCCGACCCCAAGAAAGTACTACGTTAGCTTGAGTTTCTTCTGGAGTTTGAGGATCTGGGAATGGGTGACCACCAATCCAAGGGGAACCGTCATCTGTATAAACGTTTCCGTCGGACCCAAATTTAGCTCGACCCCAGTTTTTCAAAGTTGCATCTAAATAATACGGAGGAAACTGCGCCTCAATATTTGTCTGAGTAGGAAGAATCGTAAATGTTCGACCGTCCTGTGANACCTCGATGTAGAGAGCTGGATCGATTAAATCCTGAACAAGCTCTACGTTGTCTTTGCTTATAGTGTCGCCAACTTTGATTTTACCTTTTGTGTAGGCTTCTATGTCGGTTAACTCTTCTGGGTAAGCTTTATAGTGATCGCCGTCTTGGGCCATAAGGGGAAAGAGTGCCCCTAGGATACCGGCTGAACCAGCACCTTTAGCAGTCTTCTCCATGAAGAAGCGGCGGCTGTAGTCAAAATCATATTTTTTTATGTGCATTATTTCCCCTGCCTTTCCGACGGTTATCGGAAATTGCTCTTTTAACGAGCCTTGGTTATTTTTTAATATTCCCTTTAAGTACCTAAAGCTTTCTCAACTTTTNGTACCACTTGACANTAAGGTACATTACTTGGCGCTNGTATCCAAGTCTTTTAGNGGAAAAATATGNGATCATTGNCCTCAAATANTACGAATTCGGTTTGCTTTGAGATAAAATTGTTTTAATACAATAGGTTAAGTGGNATTCGGAGCANAAAATTGCTCCGNAGCTTTTATTTNTATCCTCAGGNCACTTNGCGNCAANNATTATGTTNTNTGCGNNATTNCNNATAGTTAACAAGCTTAATGTNGTTTGTCTTTAGAATAGNTTAACAACCTAGGGTAGGNTTAACTGNATTTGATTCGTCTCAGTCACCAAGAAGGGCGCACTTTTTAGGGTTGTATCATTTTTTTGCTCCTGCGTATCACCGCTTTCAGAAACTCTCACTTTAACAAATATACTTTTTACTGGATTCAGATTTTT
>NHDO01000089.1 GCA_002171735.1 Proteobacteria bacterium TMED61
GCAATCGCGGTCTTGACCAGTGGAGAATTGGCAATAGCCAGCGCAGCCTTTCGCGCTTCGGCGTTGGACGCAGCTCCGCCCACATCCACCGTAATAAACTTGCTGGCGCCTTCACCATCGCGAACAACCTGAATCGCAAGATCAGTAAGCAATTCCCTGAGCGCGGCGCGGAATGCTTTAAGTTCAGGTGCTGTTGCTGATTGGGGAAGCCCGTTCAAGGCCCGTCCCGTAGCCGCCANCANAACCGTATCGCTCGTTGAGGTATCGCTGTCNACGGTAATNCANTTAAANGANGTNCGGNTACCTTCTTTCAGTAAAGTCCGCAACACCGGCGTCGGCAATCTGGCATCAGTNAATACAAACGCCAGCATGGTCGCCATATCCGGCGCNATCATNCCAGACCCCTTGGCAATACCGCAGAGGCTNACCTCGGTGCCTCCTATTCGCACCCGGCGCACGGCNCCCTTGGGATAGGTATCGGTGGTGCCNATCGCCCNTGCCGCCCGAATCCAGGACGCGCCCCGANTCCCAGACNCCATTCCCGCGAGGGCGCGTTGAACCCGATCAACCGGCAGCGGCTCTCCGATCACGCCCGTGGACGCGATCAGCACATCGCGGTCACGGCATCCCACAGCACGCCCGGCCATGGCAGCGGTTGATTTNACGTCGGCAACACCCTGAACTCCAGTGAAGGTATTTGCGTTTCCACTNTTNATGAGGATCGCTCGCGCTTTGCCTGATGCCGCGACCTTTTTACTCCACTGCACCGGTGCCGAAGCCGTCGCTGAACGGGTGAATACGCCGGCAACGGTGGTGCCGCGATCCAGCGTCACTAGCAGCAGATCGTCGCGACCGGGATATTTGATCCGCGCCCGGGCCGCCTGCAGGGAAACACCGGCAATCGCCGGCATCCGAGGAAACCGTCCCGGTGCGAGTGCAGATCGTTTAAGGGAAGCCACGGTGCTCGTAGATTCCCCTGGCTACAGCTTACCGTGGCACTGCTTATACTTTTTACCGGAGCCGCAGGGGCATGGTTCGTTACGACCCACCTTGACCGTAGAGCGGACAAAAGGCTGTGAGACATCAGCTGCCGGACCCGCTGAACCGGTATCCATGCCCTGGCCCGGGCCAGTCGCTCCCTCGGCCAGTGCTGGTGCCGGGGAGTTCGCGTGCAGATACTGGCGGTTTTGCTCACCCTGCTGGCGCTGGCGTTCTTCNAGATCAGTGACTTCCGACTCGGTCTGTACCTGCACTTTCGCAAGTAGTCCCACCACATCGTTTTTGACCTGATTGAGCATGGCTGAGAACATCTCGAATGCTTCCCGCTTGTACTCCTGCTTAGGATTCTTCTGTGCGTAGCCACGCAGTCCAATCCCTTGGCGAAGATGATCCATCTGGGCGAGATGCTCTTTCCACTGCTCGTCCAGCGTCTTCAGCATTACGGCTTTCTCGAGATGGCGCATCACGGGCTCTCCGACCGCAGNAGTCTTCTCCTCGTAAGCTTTGGTAATCTCCTCAGAGATCTTGCCGCGCAATGTCTCTTCGTGAAGGCTGTCGTCGGCTTTCAGCCATTCAGCCAAAGGCAGCGCGATTCCAAAATGCGTTTGAAGATCATGCTGTAGCGCGGACACNTCCCACTGCTCTTCAAGACTTTCCGGTGGAATAGACTGATCGATAATCTCGGCGATCACCTCTTCTCGAGCCAGGGTGACGGTTCCGGAAATGTCCTCCGTCGCCATCAGGTTANTGCGCTGGTCATACACAACTTTGCGCTGCTCATTGGCCACATCGTCATACTCAAGGAGTTGTTTGCGGATATCGAAGTTGCGGCCCTCCACTTTCTTCTGGGAATTTTCAATTGCNCGGGTAACCCACGAGTGCTCGATCGCNTCGCCCTCTTCCATGCCCAGTTTTTCCATCAGGCCAGATACCCGGTTCGAACCGAAGATCCGCAGCAGATTGTCTTCAAGCGAAAGATAAAAACGGCTTCCTCCAGGATCTCCCTGTCGTCCACAGCGCCCGCGCAACTGATTGTCGACCCGGCGTGACTCGTTACGCTCAGTCCCCAGCACATAGAGACCGCCTGCCTCAACTACCTGCTGATGGCGACCCTGCCATTCGGCTTCAATCAGTTGGGTGCGCTCGGCTTGATCATCACCAAGCGCTTCAAGCTCCATCGCCACATTGCCACCCAATACGATATCGGTACCCCGCCCTGCCATGTTGGTAGCAATCGTCACCGCGGCCGGTTTGCCTGCCTGNGCGATAATTTGGGCTTCACGCTCATGCTGCTTCGCATTCAGCACCTCGTGATCGATCTTCCCTTTATTCAACAGTTCCGACAGATACTCCGAGGTCTCAATTGAAGCAGTTCCAACAAGAACCGGCTGATTTCTAGATCGGCAAGCCTTGATGTCCTCAATAATGGCCTCAAATTTCTCTTTCTGAGTACGGTACACGAGGTCGGACAGGTCTTCGCGAATCATCGGCTGGTTTGTAGGAATCACCACCACCTCGAGCCCGTAAATCTGCTGAAACTCGACCGACTCAGTGTCAGCGGTCCCGGTCATCCCGGAAAGCCGATCGTAGAGTCGAAAGAGATTCTGGAAGGTAATAGAAGCGAGCGTCTGGTTTTCGTGTTGGATCGCCACACCTTCTTTGGCCTCGACCGCCTGATGCAGCCCCTCCGACCAACGTCTTCCAGGCATCATNCTTCCAGAAAACTCATCGATGATGACAATCTGCCCGTCCCTGACAATGTAATCCACGTCACGCTGAAACAGCGAATGCGCGCGCAACCCCGCATAGAGATGATGCATGAGGCTGATGTTGCCGACATCGTAAAGACTTGAGTCTTCGTCAAGCAGGCCCGCTTCACAGAGCAGGCGCTCGGCATTTTCATGACCGGCTTCAGTCAGTGATACCTGGCGGGTCTTTTCGTCGACGCTGAAGTCCCCGGGGCCTTCTTCTTCCTCCTCGCCATCATTGGATTCCTCAGAGGGGGCCTGACGCTCNAGGACCGGAATNATTTTGTCGATTCGAGTATAAAGNTCACTACTGTCTTCCGCGGGTCCCGANATAATGAGTGGNGTGCGCGCCTCATCAACCAGGATTGAGTCCACCTCGTCAACCACTGCAAAATCCAGTGAACGCTGAACGCGGTCTTCATCGCTGAAGGCCATGTTGTCACGCAAATAATCAAACCCGAACTCGTTATTGGTTCCATAGACGATATCGCAGGCGTAGGCGGCACGCTTCGTCGCATTATCCTGACCCGAGAGGACCACGCCGACCGACAGCCCGAGGTAGCCGTAAATCTGACCCATCCAATCCGCGTCGCGTTGAGCNAGATAATCATTCACCGTGACGACATGAACGGTATTGCCGCAGACCGCATTGAGGTATGCAGGCANCGTTGCCACCAGCGTTTTNCCCTCTCCGGTNCGCATCTCCGCAATTTTNCCGTCGTTAAGGACTANTCCGCCGATTANCTGCACNTCGAAGTGNCGCATTTTCAGCGTACGCCGNGCNGCCTCCCTGACCACGGCAAAAGCCTCAACCAGNAGTTCCTGGAGNCNTTCACCCGCAGNCGAACGCTCGCGAAACTCNCCNGTTTTTGCCTTGAGGTCTTCATCAGAAAGCNCCTCAAGCGATGACTCAACTGCGTTAATCTTGTCNGCAAGAGTAATCATCTTGCGCANAAGCCGCTGATTGCGGCTGCCGAAAATCTTGGTTGCTACCTTGCTNAACATCGATTNGATCTGTTGAAAGTGGTTAAATGGGCGTGCAGTCAGAACGACACCGCACCGGGGCGGCAGCCAAGAGCACTGGCCTCATGCTGTGAAAACNCATNGCTAAAGCNCTAAATTTTATCATGGTCGACAATCCTTTTATCCGGGTGGGAAGTTTGCTCTCTAATGTTCCGGGACTTGAGGAAGATCTCGCCATCAAAGTAACGAACACACAGCAGNCCGCCTGGCGNGCAGCCGCCGGAAANGATATTTCCAACCACACGGTCGTCAAGCCTAACAAGGATTGCTGGCAAGTCATTGCAGACTCCCCTGTCTGGGGCGATGCTGTCAGGCAACGCCATGAGGAGATACTCAACTCACTTCACCGAGCCAANATGCAGGTCAGCGCTTTGAAGATCAAGGTTCGCCCACGCGCCACGCCGGCGCCGGCGCCGGCGCTCGATACAAATCCAACCTCAAGAACATTGGATTCGGAAACGGCCGATTTGCTCGCTCAAACTGCTGACAGCCTCAAGTCTCCNGAACTCGCGGAAGCCATCAGACGTCTCAGCCTTCATCGAGGTCGTGAATAAAAGTGACTGCGGTCAGTGGCCTTGTGCGTCAAAGTCTTCCAATACCCCTTTAGCAAGAACCGCAAGCTCACCGTCAGGAAACGTCTCCAGGACGTTTTTCAGGGCTCTTCGTGCCTCTGGATATCGGCGCAACTCNTGGTAACTGTAAGCTAACCTTAACTGCGCGGCCCCAATTAAAGTGCTTTCGGGAAAGTAATCGAGCAGCGTGGTCAGCGCGGTGACCGCATCATCAAAACCGCGATCAAGGTAACGAGACTCCCCAAGCCAGTACCACGCATGGTCCGCGAGGATGCTGTGCGGGTAATCCTCAAGGAACGCAACAAACNGCTTAGCGGCNTCAAGGTAGCGNGCNTGCTGAAACTGTNCCAGCGCACNGTNNTANCNACTCTGCTCTTCNATACTTACGGCACTTACTGCGCCAGAGGCACTCGAACCCGCCGGTTGATATGACACGACCGAAAGGATGGTGACTGTATGTGAACTGCCCGAACCCGACCCAACCTCCACCGACTCTACGGCAGATAAAGGCTTCGCGTTAATATTTAAATCGTTGTTTTCGTTGTCTAATTCTTGCGCTTGGCCGATACCTGGCGCCAGAAAGAACCAGATCAACAGTGCACTATAACCCCGCGCTACCCACAAACCACGCAAGACCCTGAACTGGCGTCTCACGACCAACCTATTGGATGTCGGTCGCGAGGCGCGCTTAGGAGGGTAAAGAAATCTTACTAGTAGAGAATTTCGACGCGCCGATTGAGTGACCAAGCGCTCTCATCCTGACCCATGGATATGGGCCGCTCTTCTCCATAGGAGATGGTACGAATCGCATCCGGGGCAACCCCCATCGCCTGAAAGATCTCACTGACGGTGTTTGCCCGCCGCTCACCCAAGGCAAGGTTGTATTCACGTGTGCCACGCTCGTCTGCGTGGCCTTCAAGGACAACCGCCATCCCGGGGTTACCGGTAAGATATTTCGCATGTGCCTCAACAACCCGCTGAGCTTCGGGAGTCAAGTTGGAGCTATCAAAATCAAAATACACAACCCGCTGCCCCAGCGGATCGTCCCCATCGGAGTCAGTCTGGTCGATCGTGATGATCTCACCCACAATAGCGTCATCGGAACCTACTGCTGAGGCAGACGCATCGCTAATGACTTCTGACCCGCTGCCGCCGATGGTTGCATCCTCGACTTCAACCGTTCCACCTTTTTTCTTCGAGGCTGCGCAACCGGCCAACGTCACGCCGAGAAAGAGCACCACTAAAATCGTCCAGAATCTTCGCATTGTCAGTCTCCTGTATTCAGGCTAGAAAAGCATTAGCTTTCTCGCACTCCTTCATTAATTTTGCAGTCTTTCAACTCTTCCTACCAATTGTTTTATCGTTACACCTGCTACTACTGCCTATGCCGCGACTGCTTTTTTCGGGTTGTTGATTCTCAGCCCTTGGATTAACCGATCCATCACCCCGTCAGCGGCCCGCAGCCCAAGCCGGTTCCCGAACATCTCCATCGGTCAACTTCAGTACCTGACTAACCCGACCATCTGCTGATATTGCTGCGAGGACACCATCCCTTCCCATCCGGGTCGCATACAGGATCATCGCACCATTGGGCGAAAACGTCGGCGACTCGTCAAGTGTACCGTCTGTTAGCACGTCAGTTCTACCACTCTCTGGATAGAATACACCAATCTGGTAGCCCGCGCCTTGCCCACGGTTGGTGACCAGTACGAGGCGCTTACCCGTGGGGTCGTACGACGCTCCCGCATTTTCCTTACCCTCCCGAGTTAACCGTTCTGCCTTGCCGCCATTTCGGCTCACCCGATAAATATGGGGCCGGCCATTGCGATCAGAGGTAAAGACTAAATATCGCCCATCGGGAGACCAGGCCGGCTCTGTATCGATGGCCGGGTGTTTGGTGACTCGGCGAATCTCTCCAGACGAGACGCCAAGCACATAGATGTCCGAATTGCCCTCGGCAGACACTGTCAGAGCAAGCGATTCTCCATCCGGCGACCAAGCGGGGGCGCTCGCTGCACCATCAAAGCGATGGGCGAGTCGGCGATCACCAGTGCTGATATTCAACAACCAGACATTCGCACCGGAGTTATCGTTTGAGCCTGAAACCGACTCAAACGAAACGTAGGCCAGCCACTGGCTATTGGGCGACCAGGCGGGAGATAGGATCGGCCACTTACCGGTTGTCTTGAAAAGCTCCCGAGAGTTATAGCCGTCCGAATCGGCAAGCATCAACCGATAGATACGATCGTTCTCTTCACTGATATTCATGGTGACGTAGGCGATGCGAGTATCGAATGCGCCTTTGATTCCGGTCATTTCATAAAAAATGCGGTCGCTGATCTGGTGAGCAACTCTCCTTAACTGGGCAGCGGGTACCACCCACCTCAAGGCGAGACCTTTTGCCCGTTCCCGATAGACATCCACAAGTTGAAAACTGACCTCGAACTTGTCAGGTCCTTTTTCCGTGATGCGACCAACCACGAGCGCTTCTGCCTTGATCAGGCGCCAGTCCTTAAACTTCACCTCGGATAACTTACTCGGCCGGCTCAAATAGTCTGCGGGTGGTAACAGTTCAAATCGTCCAGAGCGATGCAGATCCGCAGCAACGATACCGCGCAGATTTGCCGGGGGATCGCCCGCGCCTTCCCAGCGAAAGGGAACAACAGCCACTGGAATCCCTGACTTTTCACCTTGGGTGATTTCGATCGTCAGCGCGCCTGCCGCTGTGCCCGGCTGGATCAATGCCATGGCAACGGCAAAGATCAGCATGGCTGCATGTTGAAAGCCTTTGATTGAGTTCACTTTCTTTGAGGTCATGTTGGGCTCATGATTCAGGTTTGAAGATAAAATTAAATTCTTTCAAATATTCGTAAAAACGCGCCTCTCCCGGGAAGGGAAGCGGGGATGCCTTAAAAATAGCATTTCTTGCCGATTCATCCAAACGCGTGTTGCCACTGCTTCGGGTCATCTTGACGGAGAGTACATTTCCCTGCTGATCTACCTTGACAAGAAACGCAACACTCAAACCCGAAAAATCACCAGAGCCGCTCCAGTTCTGACTGACCTGCTGCTGAATAGCCCAACTCAGGGCACTAAAAGATGAAACAGCCTCGCTATAGTCACGCTCGCGTTGAGCTTTCGCCTCGGCGGCTTTTTTTGCTTTTTCGGCTTCTTTGCGCTTTCTTTCGGCTTCGGCTTTGCGTTTTTTCTCCGCTTGGGCTTTTTTCTTTTTCTCGGTTTCTAGTTTCTTTTTGCGCTCGGCCTCTTTTTTCTTCTTCTGTTCGGCTTTTCGCTTTTCTTCCGCCTTGCGCTTTTTCTCGGCTTCGGCTTTTTTCTTTTTCTCAGCTTCTAGCTTCTTCTTGTGCTCGGCCGCTTTTTTCTTCTTCTGTTCGGCTTTGCGTTTTTTCTCCGCTTGGGCTTTTTTCTTTTTCTCAGCTTCTAGTTTCTTTTTGCGCTCGATCTCTTTTTTCTTCTTCTGTTCGGCTTTTCGCTTTTCTTCCGCCTTGCGCTTTTTCTCGGCTTCGGCTTTTTTCTTTTTCTGTTCGGCTTTGCGTTTTTCTTCCGCCTTGCGCTTTTTCTCGGCTTCGACTTTTTTCTTCTCTTGCGCAATCCGCTGCTTTTCCCGTTCAATTGCGGCAAGGTCGATTGCCTTTGCCTGTACGGGACGCGGCGGGGCGGGCGTGACGGCCCGCGGCTGAATCAGAAGACTGACGCCAAGGAGTGCACCGAAGATGATGTGAATAACAACCGCATAGATGAATGCCCGCACAGGGGTGCCGACGTTTCGCGAAGTGCGGCGCACTGGTAATCAGTTATCTAAGGAATCGGTGACTAGCCCAACCCCCGGGACGCCCGCCTGCTGCAACAGCACCATCGCCTGCACCACAGCGTCATAACGCACGCTCTTGTCTGCCCGGACGAGAAATTCGGTCTCAGGACTGTTGCGCATTACGATATCCGCCTTGATCCGAATCTCCTGAAGTGTCTGGATGGGTTGCGGATCGTCGTTAATGAAGTACTGCTCATTTTTATCAACGTGCACAACAAAAGGTTCAGTGCTCTTTTCCGAGACCGCTTTCGCGCTTGCCTGCGGCAGTTCAACGCTGACCCCTTCCATAAGCAAGGGTGCGGTCACCATAAAGATCACCAGAAGCACGAGCATGACATCGATGTACGGGACCACATTGATCTCGCTCATCTGTCGCTTATGGCGGCGGGGGCGCATCTGTTTGGCCTCAGGTCTTATCCGCCACGGCGTCGACCACTGACGGCCTGTCGGTTGACGATGCTCGCAAACTCCTCAACAAATACGTCGTAGCGTGCAATCAGGGATTCGGCCCCGGCAGAAAAGCGGTTGTAAGCGATAACCGCAGGAATGGCAGCAAAAAGTCCCATCGCGGTCGCAATCAGGGCTTCAGAGATACCAGGCGCTACGGTTGCGATTGAGACACTTTGCAACGCACCCAAAGACCGGAATGAGTTCATGATCCCCCAGACCGTACCGAAAAGGCCTACATAGGGACTGGTCGACCCGACAGTAGCCAGGAAAGGCAGGTGGGCTTCGAGCGCCTCAATCTCCCGACTCAGTGCTACACGCATGGCGCGTTGCACACCCTCGACCAGATCGGTTCTTTCAACGGAAGCATTACCTGCCATACGGCTGTACTCACGATACCCCGCCACAAAAACGCTGGTCATCCCAACAGGCTCTTCTCCACCTTCCGTACATCTGCGGTACAAACCATTCAGCTCACCCCCCGACCAAAAATCGGCTTCAAAATCATCCGCCTCCTGGCGCAGTCGCTTGAGCATACTGGCTTTGGTAAAAATCACGGTCCAGGAGACGAGTGATGCTGCGACCAGTATCAGCATCACTATCTGCACCAGCAGACTTGCCTGCAGAATCAGATCAAGAATTGACAACGACTCATTGCTGACGGAAATTTTTACGGCTTCGTTCATTGGACACTTTCCCCTTCCGGAATGAATGGCGGCAGAGGACAAGGCCGCATTGAGAGTGACTCGACACAGGCAAGCTGGATCTTACCGGTGCACAGGACCTCCCCCGAGCATGTCACTTGCTGACGCAAAGTGATGCTGGCCGGACGACGCCGAAGCACCTCAACAGAAACGTCCAATGCATCGCCAAGGTGGGCCGGTTGGAGAAAGTCAAGATTGGCTGAACGGACCACAAACATCATGCACTCTTGGGCTGCGAGTTGTCGAAGATCAACGCCATAGTTTCGCAGCCATTCTGTACGCGCCCGTTCCATAAATTTAAGATAGTTCGCGTAATACACGATCCCACCCGCGTCGGTATCCTCATAGTACACCCGCACCGGCCAGGCAAAGATTTGCGTACCCACCATTAACGCGAATACCAGGAGATCCGAACAAGACTGACCCTAGCGCATATCTCGGGCCAACCGGTGGCGACCAAGTGAGTATTTCCTGACCTTTTCATGGCGACGACTCTTCAGTTGCCCGCGCTGAAAAGACCGGCTTGAGGTCCATCTTGTGCCGGCGGCTTGAGACCAAAGTGCCGGTAAGCGGCAGCCGTCGCCGTACGTCCTCGAGGCGTACGCATCAGAAATCCGGATTGAATCAGGAACGGCTCTACCACATCCTCAAGGGTTCCTCGCTCTTCGCCTATCGCTGCAGCGAGACTCTCAACGCCAACCGGACCGCCATCAAATTTCTCCATGATGGCAGACAGCAGGCGCCGATCCAGCGCATCAAGCCCGAAATTGTCCACCTCCAGCAGATCCAGCGCGTCATTCGCGATGATGCCACCAATGACACCGTCTGCCTTGACCTGAGCGAAATCACGGACCCGACGCAATAATCGATTTGCGATACGCGGCGTCCCCCGACTGCGTTTGGCGATCGCTTCGATACCATCGCTCTCACTGGCGAGACCCAAAATGCATGCAGAACGCTCAACAATCAGGGCCAACTCATCGCTTGGATAGAACTCCAACCGCTGAACAATGCCAAAGCGGTCGCGCAACGGTGACGTCAGTAACCCTGCGCGCGTTGTGGCGCCCACCAGTGTGAAGGGTGGGAGATTCAATTTGATAGACCGCGCCGCGGGACCCTCACCGATCATAATATCGAGTTGGTAATCCTCCAGAGCCGGATACAGTATTTCCTCCACCGCCGGGCTCAGTCGGTGAATTTCGTCAACGAATAACACATCGTGCGGCTCAAGGTTGGTCAGGATGGCGGCAAGATCTCCCGCTTTTTCAAGTACCGGTCCCGAGGTCTGGCGCAGGCTTGCCTCCATCTCGTGCGCCAAGATATGTGCAAGTGTGGTTTTGCCCAGGCCAGGGGGGCCGAACACCAGAACATGGTCAAGCGCCTCAGCCCTGCCCTTGGCGGCCGCAATAAAGATGCCCAACTGTTCGCGGACTTTGGGCTGGCCGATAAATTCATTCAGCGTCAGTGGTCGAAGACTTCGGTCAATGGCACGATCCTGACTCGAGTCATCATCGGTACTGGGGCTGATCAGAGGATCATGTTCACTCATGGCGTCTCCCGGGAAAGTCCTTTGAGCGCTTCACGGATAAGAGTCTCCACCGGGGGCACGCCATCAACTTCAACCGCGCGAACTGCCCGGCTCGCCTCCGTTTCGCGATACCCCAGAGCCATCAATGCACTGACGGCATCCTGCTGTGGTGTCAGTGTGGACCTCGATGAATCCGGACCAACGCCCGCGACGGTCTCCAACCTGTCACGAAGCTCGATCACCAGGCGTTCGGCAGTCTTGCGTCCGATGCCAGGCACCCGGGTCAACTGAGCGATATCGCCGGCAGCGACACACGCTGCCAGATCGTCAGCCGTGAGGCCTGAAAGCAGCGCAAGCGCCACCCGTGGACCGACACCGCTGATTTTGAGCAACACCCGAAAAACATCCCGCTGCTGAAGATCGGCAAACCCGAAAAGCAGGTGCGCATCATCACGAATAGCGAGATGCGTAAACAGCGAAACACGTTCACCGACCTCGGACAGTTCGTAAAATGCGGTCATCGGGGCCTCAAGTTCATAGGCCACCCCGCCCACATCCACCATCAGCTGCGGCGGATGTTTGTATACCAGCGTGCCACTGATCTGACCAATCATCGCCGCGCGCCTCCCGCATCTTCGGCCTGAACAGAAACACCAGCAACCGTTTGACGGAGCCGACTCTCGGCATGATGCAGGTGACAGATCGCACACGCAAGCGCATCGGCCTCGTCCTGAGCCGGCTTTCGATCCATGCCCAGTAGGACTCTCACCATATGCTGCACCTGCTCCTTGCCAGCACGGCCGGTTCCGGTGATCGCACGCTTGATTTCAAGTGCACTGTACTCACTTATCTCCAATTCACTCTGAGCCAGTGCCAGTAAAGCACTGCCCCTAGCCTGACCCAGCACCAGGGCCGACTGAGGGTTCGCGGAAACGAAAACCTTCTCAATGGCGCCACTCGTAGGCTGGAAACGGTTTATCACAGCCTGGATTCGCTCGTGAATCGCTACCAGGCGGGCGCCTAAGGGACCTGCGCCAACCCGAACGCATTCGCTGTGAATATAGTGCAACGACTGGCCCCGCGTTTCTACCACTCCGATTCCCGTTACCCGGGAGCCCGGGTCGATACCAATGGTCCTGAAGGTTTCCGAAGGCATGGGTACAGGGCCTAGGCACTCAGAGCCGAGTCCTCTGGGAAACTGGCATTGGTAAAGACTTCCTGCACATCATCGAGTTCCTCTAGCGCATCGATGAGACGGATTACCTTCTCTGCGTCCTCATCGCTCACGGGTGTCTCGTTTGATGGGCGCTCAACCACCTGTGCCAATTCCGGCTCAAGTCCGGCACCCTGAAGGGCATCATTGACCGCATCAAACGCTTCAGGTTCTGCGAGCACCTCAACCGAGCCATCGACGACCGTCTCAACATCATCGGCGCCTGCACCCACCGCAGCCTCCATCACTGCTTCTTCGTCTGTTCCTGGCGCAAAGATAAACAATCCGGTCTTATTGAACAGGTAGGATACGGAACCTTCTGTGCCGAGATTGCCCCCATGCTTGCCAAAAAGATGGCGTACCTCTCCGACCGTGCGGTTTCGATTGTCGGTCGTGCAGTCCACCAGTATTGCAACACCGCCAGGGGCATATCCTTCATAGCGTATCTCTTCGTAAGAAACACCTTCCAACTCACCGGTACCTCTCTTAATCGCCCGGTCAACCGTGTCGCGCGTCATATTGGCAGACAGCGCTTTATCGATCGCGGCTCGCAGTCTGGGATTCGATGCACTGTCGCCACCCCCTACGCGGGCGGCTACCGTAATTTCACGTATCAGCTTGGTAAACAGCTTGCCGCGTTTCGCGTCCTGCGCGGCCTTGCGAAACTTGATATTGGCCCACTTGCTATGCCCTGCCATCTTCTTAGGCTCTCCGTACCAGAATTGACCTGACGGCATCCCGCCTGGTCTGTTTATCTCGCAATTACACCAGTTCTTGCGCTATTTGTGCCAGCGCAACCCGGTTTGTCCATGACCACACTGAATCTGCTGCCGCTGGAAGCTGTTCCCACCGGCTGAGATCGTGCTCTGCCGGATTAACCTGAACCGGGCAGCGCCTGGGTATACGCAGTGAAAAGAAGTGCTCCACGTTCTCGGTAACCCCCGGGCCGTAGCAGTAGCGATATTCAGGAAGAATGTGAAAACGCCGGGAGATCTGATGATCACACCAACCCTCCGCCGCTGCAATACCGGTTTCCTCGAGAACCTCCCGCCGGGCCGCTGTTTCGGGCTCCTCACAGGGCCACTGCATGCCGCCGGTGATGGATTGCCAGAAGGCGTTTCCGGTTCTGCGCAACAGGAGCGTCTCGCCTTGTTCCGTATAAACCACCACCAAAACAGACTCCGGCCGCTTGAAGGACGCCGGAGGTCTGAAGGAGCTTGAGTTCAACTCGTTGCTTTACCGCCAGCCTGGGCGACGCCCGATAGCCGCAATCCCAGCTCTTGCATCTGCTGTGCATCGACGTCACCGGGTGCGTCGGTCAGCAGACACGACGCCTTCTGGGTTTTGGGAAAGGCGATGACATCCCGGATCGAGTCTTCACCCGCTGCCATCGAAACGATACGATCGATTCCGAATGCGATACCGCCGTGCGGTGGCGCCCCAAAGCGTAACGCATCAAGCAGGAAACCAAACTGAGTCTTGGCCTGCGCTTCATCGAGGCCAAGTGCGGCGAACACCTGCTGCTGAACCGCACTCTGGTGGATACGTATTGAGCCGCCACCGATTTCGGTACCATTCAGCACGAGATCGTAGGCGCGCGAACGCACCGCACCGGGATCACTCTCCAACAACGGTACATCCTCAGGGTGAGGAGCCGTAAACGGATGGTGCAAAGCGACCCAACGGCCCGCCTCGGAATCCTCCTCCAGAAGCGGAAACTCAACAACCCAAAGAGGCTGCCATCCTTCAGCGACCAAGCCAAGATCATGGCCTAGTCGAATTCTGAGCCCACCCAGCGCATCGTTCACCACGCGCGCACGGTCCGCACCGAAGAAGAGGAGATCTCCGTCCTCCGCGGCACACCGGCGCAACACTTGTTGTACGACGTCTTCAGGCAGGAATTTCAGGATCGGCGACTGCAGGCCGTTTATCCCATCGGCTATCCGGTTCACTTTAATGTACGCAAGACCGCCCGCGCCAAACTGCTTAACGAATTCAGTGTAACTGTCTATCTGTTGTCGACTGAGCGCCGCCCCACCCGGAACACGAAGTACGGCGACACGGCTACCTGGCGTCGTCGCGGGCCCGGCAAACACCTTGAACTCCACTTCAGTCATAAGGTCGGCGATGTCCACCAGTTCGAGTGGAATCCGCAGGTCTGGGCGGTCAGTCCCAAAGCGTTGCATCGCCTCTGCGTAGGTCAACCGCGGCAAAGGATCCTGCAGGATCACTGAGAGAACGTCCGCAAATACCGAACGAACCATCTCCTCCATGGCAGCAATGATGTCGCTTTCCTCAACAAAGGACATCTCGATATCCAACTGGGTAAATTCCGGCTGACGATCCGCCCTAAGATCCTCATCGCGGAAACATCGAGCAATCTGATAGTAGCGTTCGAATCCCGACACCATCAGGAGCTGTTTAAACAACTGTGGCGACTGTGGGAGGGCAAAAAACTGGCCCGGATGAACGCGGCTGGGCACCAGATAATCGCGGGCACCCTCAGGCGTTGAACGCGTCAGTACCGGGGTTTCCATCTCGACAAACTCGCGATCATCGAGGTATCCGCGCAGCGCACGAATGACCTGGTGACGCAACCGTAGGTTACGCTGCATCCGGTCACTGCGAAGATCAAGGTATCGATAACGTAGGCGCAACGCTTCACCGGTGTCAGGATCTTCAATAGGAAACGGCAGCGGATCAGCGCTATTCAACACGCTGATTTCCAGACCCAGTAACTCAATGGCGCCCGTTGGCAGATCCGGATTCAGCGTTCCTTCCGGACGCATCCGCACGCGACCCAGCACCTGCAGGACATACTCACCGCGAACGGATTCAGCGATAGCAAACGGGTCAACCCGGTCAGGATCAAAAACCACCTGTACCAAACCGCTGCGGTCACGCAGGTCGATGAAGATGACGCCGCCGTGGTCCCGCCGACGCTGCACCCAACCGCACAAACGTACTTCGCGATCTACCGAAGACGCGTCCAAGTCAGCACAAAGACAGTCACGCTGTTCACTCATGATGGATAACTCCGGCAATGGGACCGGGTAGACAGATCCCCTGCTCAGGCAGACTCAGAGGCAGAAGAACCAGACTTGCCGCTGGAAGACTTGCTCGAGGAGTCCGTTGTACTAGATGATGTCGACGCGCCGGAGGATTTGTCCTTGGTACCTGAACTGCTTGCTGAATCGCTGGTCGAACCGTTGGTCGAACCGCTGGTCGAATCGCTACCGGATTCCTTGCCTTTGCTCTCGGCAGGCTTTTTCTTGTCCGAGTTCTTAAAATCAGTCTCGTACCAGCCCGTACCCTTCAGGCGGAAGGCTGCGGCAGACACCTGCTTGCGCAAACCCGCCTCGCCACACTCCGGACAAAAAACCAAAGGCTCATCAGACATTTTCTGTAAAGCCTCGAGGTGATGACTGCAGTTATCACACACGTACTCATAGATGGGCATGGGCAGATTCCGAAATATGTAAGACCAGATCGCTGCGGCCGGTTGTCGTTAAAAGCGCGGCGCAACCTCTAATTATACCCCGAGCCCGGTCCAAGCTTAAGGGTCCTGATGAGCTTCCTTGCTGAACAGCCTGACGCGGGAACCCACAAGCATCCGGGCGAGCTGGTGCCGAATCAGCCAAAGACATAACAATGACGGCAGCACCATGACAGCCGTGATCACAAAAAATACCCCCCAATCCCCGTTTAGCCAATCAACCAAAGCGCCTGAACCAGAGGCGAACAGAGTCCGGCCAGCAGTACCGATAGATGCGAGCAAGGCGTACTGAGTTGCCGTGTACGTCCGATCCACCAGCATCGAGATGAACGCGACGAAGGTCACCGTCGCAAATGCTCCAGCCAGATCATCCATGACGACAGCCAAGGCAAACATGAGTTCGGATTTACCTGACCACGCCAATACAGAGAACATCAGATTGGTCAATGCCATCAGGATGCCTGCGAGAAACATTGCGCGAACCAATCCGACTCGAACCGCGAAAAGGCCTCCGAGCAGGGTAAAGAAGACGGTGGTCACCCATCCGATTCCCTTGGAATAAAGCGCGATATCGGTCTTGGAAAAACCGATCTCCTTGTAAAAAATAATCGACATTCGCCCAAGAAAGGCTTCGCCAATTTTGAAGAGAAATATAAAACCAAGAACCGCGAGCGCGATTGCCATGCCGTTGCGGCGGAAAAAACTTGCCAACGGGCCGATCAGAGTCGCCCCCAACCACGTCACGATCGCTGCCAGCATGCCACCGAAGTTCAGTCGGGAGCGCAGTGCTTGCTCGTATTCCGTCTGGGCTTGGGTTCGCTCTGATGGAGGCGTCTCGGGCACGCCCATTAAGGCGACATTACACAACACGACAATGGCGCCGAGAACCAAGAAGGTCAATTGCCAATAATTAGTCATTCCGGCCTGCTGCAAAGTCTCTGCGGTCACCAGTGCCACAACACCGCCCAGCTTGTAGCCGGTCCACCAGCCCACCACTGCCACCGCAGCCCCAGCCGCCATCGCTGCACTCTCATCCGAGCCAACCTGCTCAATACGAAGTGCGTCAATCGTGATGTCCTGGGTCGCAGAAGCAATTGCAATAACGAGTGCAATGGCGATGACGCCCTGAAGGTTGGTCACCGGATCAAAAATACTCCAGAGTGCGAGACAGGTCAGAATTACAGCCTGAAGGCTTAGAATCCATGCCCGGCGATGGCCCAGTCGTGCTGTGAGAAATGGTATCTGTATCCGGTCAATCAGAGGGGCCCACAGAAAATTGATCGCGTAAACTCCGAAGATCAGTCCTGCCCAACCAATGGTGGTCCGGCTAAGCCCATCCTCTTTAAGCCACAGACTCAGGGCGCTGCCAATTAGCACCCAAGGGAAACCGCTGATCAACCCAAGCAGCCCGATCCGGACCATCCTCCGGTCAAGGTAGATGCGAAAAGTATGTGCGATCGAAGGGGTATCGCCCGATTTGCTTCCGTCAGAACTCATCGACGATCCCCGGTCAGGGTTGGGTCCGGAGCCAACGATCGCTGACCCGATAATCGATCACCAGCGGTGCATGATCCGAGAAGCGCTCGTCCTTATAAATCTGGACTGCCTGAGCGCGCTTGGCGATCACCGGAGTGCCGATCTGGTAGTCAATACGCCAACCAACATTCTTGGCCCAGGCCTGGCCGCGGTTCGACCACCAGGTGTATTGATCCTCGCGCGGGTCCACCCTCCGGAAAACGTCAACCATACCGCCCTCTTCGAACCACCAGTCCATCCACGCCCGTTCCTCGGGCAGAAATCCGGAGTTTTTCTGGTTGCCGCGCCAGTTCTTGATATCGATATTCTTGTGGGCGATATTGATGTCACCACAGATGATGTATTCGCGACCGCTGGCGGCAAACTTTTTCAGTAACGGCTTCAGTCGCTCCATCAGATCATATTTAAAGTCCTGGCGGACATCGCTGCTCGTACCGGATGGTAGATAAAGCGATACCACGCTAAGCCGGCCGTAGTCTGCCTGAATCCAACGGCCTTCACTGTCAAAATCAGCCCAGCCTAAACCTTCCCGAATCCGGTCGGGCTTGCGCCGACAATAAAGCGCAACCCCGCTATAGCCAGGTTTTTCTGCGTCGACGTAGCAATTGGTATAACCCTTGGGAAAAAAGCGCGGGTCCGTTCGCTGAAAGGGCTGAATTCTGGTCTCCTGAAGGCAGACGAAATCAGCATGCTGCTCCGACAACCATTCGAAGAATCCTTTCCGGGCAGCCGCACGGATGCCATTGCAGTTTAAGGTTATGATCCGCATGTGCCGAGATACTGGTAAACGATCAGGTGTTGAAATGCCCGGAACGGATGAGCATGAACATGCATTTTTGCAGTTTGCCCTGGACGTTGGAGTGTTGCGCTTCGGGGAGTTTACCCTCAAATCCGGGCGAGTAAGCCCGTACTTCTTTAATGCAGGCCTTTTTAACAGCGGTGCGGCACTTTCGCGACTGGCCTATTTTTATGCCTCTGCACTCAACAAACTTGAGCCAGAGCCCTTCATGCTGTTCGGTCCTGCCTACAAGGGCATCCCTTTGGCGTCGGCAACCGCCACGGCTCTCGCCGACCACTACCAGCGTGATGCTGCCTTTACCTTCAACCGGAAAGAGGCGAAGGATCACGGAGAAGGAGGCCAACTCGTCGGCGCACCGCTAAACGGAGACGTGGTGATTGTCGACGACGTTATTACCGCCGGTACCTCTGTCCGTGAATCGGTAGATATCATCAGGGCTGCTGGGGCCCATGCCACAGCGGTCATCATTGCGCTCGACCGCGAAGAAGCAGTAACCGAAGAGGGTGACTCAGCCGTCGCCCAAGTCGCAAAAACCTTCGGCCTTCGGGTACATGCGCTGGCCCGCTTTTCTACCCTGCTCGCGTTTTTATCCGAGCGCCCGGAACATGCGGGCCACCTTGACGCCCTGCGGGCCTACCAAGCCCGGTATAGCTGATTAAACCCTGCAGCCGAATCCTGCTGACGTCGTACTCGGCGGGCTATTCTGCTGGAGCGAAACTGAAGTTCTGCCCTCCAACTGACGCTTCGCACATCAATCCACCAATGGCTAGCGTAAAGATAGCGACGCCTCCGGAATAGGCTGCATCTGCAGATGCTCCGGCGGTAGCGGCCACGGCAGACAGTTGTGCACTGAACTCCATTTTTTCTTCCTTAAAGCGATCCAGCGCCTCTTTTTCGCCAAAAAAGATCAACTCTGAATACGCCTGACCCCCCAACTGCAGTCCAACAGTAAGCTGGTTAAGCGTTGAGTCACCGACGAATTTTCCTTTCTCATAGACCTGACCCGAACCATAAGCTCCGCCTATACCGATTGCGCCCTTATATATCTTGGGAAAGACGGCATACCCGTAGGCATTATCAAAAAACTTTTGCAAACCCGAATCCTGATCCAAGAAGTTTGCAATCGTTTCCTGAACTTCTTCCGTTGTGGTGGGCTTCTTTTTATCCGGATTCCATCCGGCAGTCGCAGGCATCAAAGCCTGACTGAGTATCAGGATGGCGCCTGCCATCAACACACTTGCTTTCTTCATGTGGGCACCTCTCTTTCTTAAGCTGTATTTCCTGCTTTAAAAATCCAAACTCACACCGCGAATCTGATGATTCTGGATTCTTGCAAAATCATTCGGCGAGCGCTAGCGCTTCGTGCCTAGGGGGAACCGAACCGGATGGCATGAGCCCTGGCGGACTGGTAAAACACTTCAAAATCACGGTCGGACTGCTCGAACAATGCGACAAAAAGACCAACATCGTCATGGTAGGAGCCCACCGAAGCAAGTTTTGCATTATTGAGACCCTCTTCGAACCATCGATCCCAGTTGCTTACGGCGCCTGTTTTTCGCATCTCAAAATACTTCGCCACTAACTCATCCAGTATTCGGTTCTTTTGTCGTCGCTTGTCGGTTTCCTGGATAGAGCTTGTGTAGAGTTCAACCAAGCGCATCCGGGTGTTGCAAATCAGGTTAACCGTCGCATCTTGACGCCCGATATCCCTTCTATATTCTTTGAGTTTGCTGGCCCTGCCTGAATCAACTAGCCACTGCTCCACACCTGCCCGGGCCACGAAGGTGGCAAATGATTCGTTAAAGGTCGTATCGTCAGGGATAAAAAGCAGTTCGTGGGCGAGTTCATGAAAAACAAGTTCCGCAAGCTGCGTATCGGGATAATGCAGTACCGAACTCAACACCGGATCCGAAAACCAGCCGAGCGTTGAATAGGCTGCGACCGGGCCAACACTCGTCCCAAAGCCCCGTGATTCCAGTTCTTCGGCAAAGTTGAGCGCGTCTTTGCGTTCGAAGTAACCCTGATAGGCCACACACCCTGCGATGGGATGACAAAAAACTTCTGGTTCGGTCGAAAACTCCTCCGCAGCGACCACGCTCCAGAGCACAAAGTCCCGGCCAATATCCGTAAACCGCTGGTAACTACCAGTCGAAGGCAGAAACAGTCTGGTCTGGGCATATTCGCGAATGCGTTCCACAAAACGCAGGCGCTCGCGCAGATGATCTGAGGTCCTGGGGTCCTTGATAACCTCATCGATTGACCGGCTGTGCCAAAGTAGCGCTGATTGTCCCACCGCTGCCTGAGTGTAATAGGCAATACTGTGACAGCCGCTCAAGGAAAGCGCCGCTATAAGCCCAAGGACTGTACGCAGGTATCGCATCGGTGAAAGATTTCCTTTCCAGAGGGCTTGCCGTTCAGTTTCTAGTTTAAAGAATTCTCGCTATATTTAGCTCCCGGAGTTCACGCAAGCCGTTGGGGAGACATGCAGTGAGTACCGATCGAGACTCTGCGACCGACCGCGCAAACATTTTCCATCTCGATGGCGTCGTATTGGTTCGAAACGCGGTTGATGATTCCTGGATAAGGCTTTTAAAAGAAGGTCTCGATAAGCATATTGAATCTCCGACTATCCGGGGGAGGATCTGGGATCGGGACGACCAAGGAAGAACCTGCTTTTATGACAGCCAGGCGTGGCGACAGGTCCCGGAATATCAAAAATTCATTGAGCAATCCCCAATCGCCTCGATCGCGGGAAAACTGCTTGATACAGAGCAGGTCAACTTCTTTTTCGATGCCGTTTTTGTTCGCACTCCGGGCGCGCAGTTTCGCACCCCCTTTCATCAGGACGAGCCTTACTGGTCGGTAAGAGGATTTGATACCTGTTCCATCTGGATGCCTCTGGTCGCGGTTGAGAAAAAAAGTGCTCTGGAGTTTGTGCGGGGTTCGCACCGCTGGCCGCAGGACTTTCGCCAAACCAACTTCGGCGCCTTGACGCAGGACTCACGCGACCAGCGTCGGGAACTCGACGACAAGGATTACAAACCCTTTCCTGACATTGAAGGCCATCGTGAGGATTACGAGATCCTGAGTTGGGATATGGCGCCCGGAGACTGTGTCGCCTTTAATGGTCGGACTATTCATGGCGGCTCGGGTAACCTTTCACCCAATCGTGATCTCAAGGTCTTCAACACCCAATGGCTGGGTGACGATGTCCGCGTATGTTTTCGGGAGGAAGGGATGGATCCGGATCACTCTTCCCTGATGCGTGAGCACGGCCTCAAGCACGGAGACCGGATCGGCACCGATCTCTATCCCGAATTCCCGGTTTAGTGCCAACGCCTAGTTCCTCAGAGACTCGCGACTTAAAAGTCGTCTTCGCGCAATGGCTTATACCTAAAGCCTGATATGGTCATACGTCTGGAGTGATCTCGCTTTCATGATCGGAGCATCCCGTGACACAAAAACAGCCCAACCTTCTGTTCATTCAGGCAGACCAACTCAAACCCCAGGTGCTTCCGATGTATGGTGGCCCGGCCATCACTCCTCACCTTTCGCGGCTTGCCGATAACGGCGTCACCTTTGACAACGCCTATTGCAACTTTCCCCTGTGTGCGCCTTCGCGGTTTTCAATGCTCTCCGGTATGCTGGCCAGCAAGATCGGCGCTTACGACAACGGCGCGGAATTTCCCGCCCACATTCCCACGATGGCTCACTATCTCAGGATCGCGGGATACCGGGCGAGCCTTTCTGGAAAACAGCACTTTGTTGGTCCTGACATGTTGCATGGATTTGAAGAGCGGCTGGTGCCTGAGCTTTATCCCACTGATTTTTCCTGGACACCCAGTTGGGAAGAACTTCGTATGGACTCCAACAATAACGCCAGCGGTGTGATCCGCTCCGGCGTGTGCAAACGTAGCGTTCAGATCGATCACGATGAAGCAGTTTTTTATCGTGCAAAAGCCAAACTGCATGATTTTGCTCGGATGGATGATGCACCCTTTTTCCTGGTTGCCTCGTTTACCCATCCACACGAGCCGTACTACGCTCTCCAGCAATACTGGGACCGTTATCGCCATGACGAGATCAGCCTGCCTGATACACCTCTTCAGCCTGAAGAGGCTCGTGGGGTGCATACCACCCGCATGCTGCACCACGCTGTTCTGATTGACAGCGGTATCACCGACGAACACGTCAGGACAGCACGACATAGCTATCTCGCTAATGTCTCTTATTTTGACGATATGGTGGGTGGCCTCATCGGTACGCTTGAGGACACAGGACTGCTTGAGAACACCGTGATTGTGGTGGCCGCCGATCACGGCGATATGCTGGGTGAGCACGGGCTGTTCTACAAGAAGCATTTCTTCGAGGACTGTATCCGGGTGCCACTCATCATCCACTGGCCCGCCCGATTTGCCGCAAGCCATCAATCCCGTCCAAGCTCCCTGCTGGATCTTCTCCCTACCCTATGTGATCTCGCGGGTCTGCCGCTTGAAGATCACGTACCTCACCCTCTTGATGGACAAAGCCTCGTCAGCGCCTGCGAAGGCGATAGCGCCGACAACGATATGCCGGTTTATGCCGAAATCACATCAGAGGGTGTCCCGACACCCATGTTTATGGTTCGCAAAGGACACTATAAGCTCCTAAGTGGTGGAGACGCGCCACCCGGCCTGTTTGATCTCGCTAGTGATCCGCACGAACGCACTAATCTTGCCTCGGATCCAGCACACGCTGATGCACGGCGTGAGCTTGAAGCGTTAACCCAAACCCAATGGGATCCTCATACGCTGCAGACCCTGGTCACTATTAGCCAGCGACAACGCCGACTTGTTCATGCGGCGCAGCAAAATGGAAAATCTGTCAACTGGGAACACCAGCCAGAAGATGCAACGACAGCGTGGCTCCACCGCGGTCCAGAGGGCTATAACGAGTGGGCCTGGAAGGGGATAGACGAGGTGTGAATCCGCCTTGGTGACGGATCGGGCTCGGCATAGAATCTAACGCTGATGCTTCCACCGACCTCGGAGCTGACATCGACATGGCCGATCCTTGTGACCTTCTTGAATGCTATCTGGTCGGTGGGGCTGTACGCGACGCTTTA
>NHDO01000090.1 GCA_002171735.1 Proteobacteria bacterium TMED61
CCGTGGGAAGGAAAAAAATTCCTAAGAGCGCTACCGCCGCGAGGACGCTGGCTGTAACCACGCGCTGACGCAACATCAATTCGTACTGGGCCCGGGAGCCACCTGTTCTCCGGTCCGGCCGAACCGCCGTTGACGTCCCTGAAAAGCAGAAACCGCCTTGTCAAATGCCATCTTATCAAAGTCCGGCCATAGGGTATCTGTGAAGACAAGTTCCGTGTAGGCGAGTTGCCAAAGCAAAAAATTACTAAGCCGAACTTCTCCACCGGTTCGGATTAAAAGATCAGGATCGGGTAATCCGTAGGTGCTCAGCGAACGATTGAGGTGTTCTTCGTCTATCTCGTCGGGGCGAATCCGCCCGGCAACACANGACTCNGCCAAATGGCGTGCCGCTATTGCNAGTTCCCGNCGCGANCCNTAATTCAAAGCGATCGTTAACGTCATTGACTCATTGCCAGACGTNCGATCCTGTGCTTTACCAATGGCATCCTNAACTTTACTNCCAAAGGACTCGGCNTCTCCGATNACATTCAGTCGCACCCCATTGGCATGCAGGCGNTCCAACTCTTTTTCCAACGAGAACGCAAGCAACTGAGTTAAAAANCCAACTTCTTCCNTGGGCCGTTTCCAGTTTTCACTNCTGAACGCGAACAACGTGAGATAGGGAATACCTGCGNTGCCGCACAGTGATGTTGCTGTGCGAGCGGCATCAACCCCGCGACGATGGCCNTGAACCCGNGCTTGGCCGCGNGCTCTCGCCCACCGCCCGTTACCATCCATAATGATCGCGACGTGTTGGGGNAGACTTTCTTGCGAGGATTCTGAATCTGCACAAGCCCTTTGNCCCNACTCCTGATTTGAAGGGCTTTTCAAACTCAGACCTCCATNACCTCGGCTTCNTTTTCNTCGACGAGGGCNTCAATCTTTGCNACCGAATNGTCAGTAAGTCCCTGTATCTGGGTNTCTGCCCGCTTNTCNTCGTCCTCACCGATCATTTTTTCTTTGACCATCTCCCGAAGATCCCCCAAGGCGTCACGACGNATGTTNCGTATCGCTATCTTGCCGTTTTCTCCCTCATGACGCACTAATTTTGTCATTTCCTTGCGCCGCTCTTCGGTTAACGCCGGTANCGGGATCCNAATTACTTCGCCGGCGGTGACGGGATTGAGNCCAAGATCGGACTCGATAATTGATTTTTCGATAATCGGGATCATATTCTTCTCCCACGCCTGAATGACTAACGTTCTGGCGTCACCNACGCTGACCGTAGCCGCCTGGGCTACAGGAACAGNACTGCCGTAGTAATCGACCTGGATNTGATCCAGTAGTGCGGTACTCGCCCGTCCTGTCCTGATTCGGGAGAATTCTGACGCGACTGATTCNGCGCTTTTACCCATCCGTACTTTTGCATCCGCTAGAATTTCGTCAATCATGATGATCCTCCTGATGCGTCAACCAGTGTGCCAACAGACTCCCCGCTGACCGCCCGAGCGAGATTTCCCTTGATGCCAAGATCAATGACCCGGACCGGCAGTGCGTGATCGCGACACAACGTGAAGGCGGTCGAATCCATTATCTTTAGTTGATGAGCAATTGCGAAATCATAATTTATGTGGCCATATCGCACAGCATTCGGATCAACTTCGGGGTCCCGATCGAANACCCCNTTAACCCGGGTAGCTTTAATCACCATGTCCGCATTCAACTCCAACGCTCGCAGGCATGCAGTCGTGTCTGTCGTGAAAAAGGGATTTCCTGTGCCTCCCGCGAGCAAAACGATGAGTCCCTGCTCGAGGTAGTCCTGAGCNATATGCGGGTCGTAGTGTTCCAGTATTCCGCCTACAGGGAAGGCGCATAAAGTCTTGGCCACCATTCCTTGAGTTCTAAAAGCGTCTCGCAGAGCAAGGGCATTCATCGCAGTCGCCAGCATTCCAATCCGGTCGCCTGTGACCCGCTTTATGACTGACGGCAATTCGCCACCACCTCGGAAAAAGTTGCCTCCACCGACAACCACTGCCAGACNGGAACTTACGGCGTGGGCATGCTNTAATTCTTGGCAGACTGTATCCAGACGATCATTGCAAAAGCCTGTGCCGGCGTCGCCGCCTAGGTATTCCCCAGAGAGTTTGACGAGAAAACGGCTGCGCACCCTCTCACCGCCCTCGTCCATGGGTCAACCTCCCTGCGCCTGAGCCATAACCTCCGCAACAAAGTCATCAGAGCGTTTCTCGAGGCCTTCCCCTACCTCGAAACGGGCCATCGANACAACGGAGGCCTTTTGACCTGAAAGCAACTCCCCGACCGACTGNTCCGGATTTTTAACAAAAGGCTGCCCNACAAGNGTATTTTCCTTCAGGAACTTTTTAATCCNGCCNGTCACCATCTTCTCGACGATCTCCGGCGGNTTCCCACTNTCTGCCGCNTGTGCTGTATAGATATCGCGTTCTTTATGTAGGAGTTCATCCGGCATTNCCGACTCGTCGATACAAAGNGGCCGACTCGCTGCTACATGCATAGCAATATCCCGGCCAAGATCTGCCCCGGTCGAAGCCCCCATCCGGATGATCACCCCTATTCTTGAGCCATGCACNTAACCTGCCAACTCTCCCGNACCNGCTTGGATGACCTCGAAGCGCCGAAGTGAGATATTTTCACCAATTTTTGCGATCAATTCTTGACGGGTCACTTCTACGNTTGCACCCCCGGCCAACTTTAATTGAGCGGCATCCTCGACAGAATCCGGCCGGTGCTCAAGAAGAGTACTGGCAAGTTGATTTGCAAAGTCCTTAAAGGAGTCATCTTTGGCTACAAAGTCTGTTTCACAGTTCAGCTCAACCAGAATAGCCGCGGTCCCTGCATCGTTGATGGCAAATGCTATGACCCCTTCCGCCGCGATACGCCCAGACTTCTTTTCCGCACTNGCGGCGCCTTTCTTCCTAAGTAGCGCGATGGCGTCATCGAGGTCGCCATCCGTTTCGGTCAAGGCCTTCTTGCACTCCATCATCCCGGCACCGGTTAGCTCCCGGAGTGCTTTGACCTCACTGGCTGTTACTGGCATTTTGCTTCCTCGATTAATATTGGACGGATTGATCTGACNAGGCTTTAGGACANTTTCGAGGCGCCGGGATCGTTCTGTCCGCTCTCTGAATGCTCGGGAATCGCTGGGGCTCCNAATTTGTCGACCCGATCAGCAGCATCGGTCGACGAACTCACTTCTGCGGCCTCCTCTACAGAGCNTGCCTTCTCGGCAGGCGCTCCGGCCTCTACCGGTACACCGGGCGCGAGGTCAGCATTCTCCAGTTCGCTCGCAGCTTCTTCGGAGACCTCAACGTAGTCATCCGCATCTCCTTGTATTACTGGCGCAGCAGCCACCTTCGCTTCAATAATGGCATCTGCCGCACCCTGAAGGTACAGTCGGATCGCGCGGATCGCGTCGTCGTTACCCGGAATCAGGTAATCAATTCCCTCGGGCGAACTATTGGTATCACAGACTCCCACTACCGGGATCCCAAGCTTCCGCGCCTCGGATACCGCAATCCGCTCATGATCCACATCGATCACGAACAAAGCATCNGGCAAACCTTTCATTTCCCGGATNCCTGACAGACTNCGATTCAGCTTAGCCCGCTCGCGCTCGAGCATTAGTGTCTCTTTCTTGGTTAGCCCCATGGTGGCCCCGGTAGAAACCATCTCGTCGAGTTCTACCAGACGCGCAATCGAATTCTTCACGGTCTTGAAATTGGTGAGCATTCCCCCCAACCAGCGATGGTCCACGTACGGGCAATTGCACCGAGTTGCCTCTTCGCGAACGATCTTCCCCGCCTGCCGTTTGGTTCCTACAAACAGAATCTTGCGACGATCCGCCGTTACACTTCCAAGGAAATTCAAGGCCTCGCGGAACATCGGCAAAGTCTTTTCCAAGTTGATAATGTGGATTTTGTTGCGGGCCCCAAAAATGTACGGGCCCATCTTGGGGGACCAGAACCGGGTCTGGTGGCCAAAATGCACGCCAGCCTCAAGCATCTGGCGCATAGAAACGTCAGTCATAATTTGCTCCCTTTGGGTTGTTGTTCAGTGCGGTCGAGAGCGCCGACCCAGAAATTCAGTTTCCGGGCACCCGGGCGCTCATGGAAGGGACTGCACCAGGATTAGGGCGCGNTATTCTACTCCAGGCGCTCTTTCCGTGCCACCCAGGCCCGGGTGGCAGCCACATCCGTTGGACTACGAGGCGAAGACCCCGGTTCGTCTAGAATCTAGCCACACCCATCAGGATAACTATGGCTATTCATCTTAAGACCGCAGACGACCTCTCCCGCATGCGTACAGCTGGGCGACTCACCCGCGACGTATTGGATATGATCGGTCCTCATGTCCAACCCGGCGTTACAACGCTAGAACTCGACGACCTCTGTCACGATTTTATCGTGAATACCCTGGATGCCGTCCCTGCCCCGCTAAATTACCGCGGCTTTCCCAAGTCTATCTGTACCAGCGTAAACCATGTGGTCTGTCACGGAATACCGGGCGAGAAACGACTCAAGCGAGGCGACATAGTAAATATCGACATCACCGTGATTAAGGACGGCTTCCACGGGGATGCGAGTCGCATGTTTACCGTAGGTGAGCCGTCAATTCTGGCAAGCCGGCTGATTGATACGACAAAAGAATGTCTTGAGTTAGGGATCGCCGCAGTCGTTCCTGGGGCCCGCTTAGGGGATATCGGCTCAAGAATTCAGGCCTGCGCAGAGTCGCGAGGGTTCTCAGTGGTTCGCGAATACTGTGGCCACGGAATCGGCCGCGGTTTCCATGAAGATCCCCAGGTCCTGCACTATGGGACGGCAGGAGAAGGTCTTGAAATCGTACCGGGCATGACGTTCACNATCGANCCGATGATCAATGCCGGAAAACAACATACTCGCCTTNTATCGGACGGGTGGACGGTTGTCACTAAGGACCACTCTCTAAGCGCTCAATGGGAACACACTCTCGCTGTTACGGACTCTGGTGTCGAGGTTTTAACGGGAGAAACGTGATGTGTTCAGCCGTTGAACTGGANCCATAGTCTTGGCCGGTCGTTCTTTGAANCTCAAGTACGATGCCGAAAAGGAGCCCTCCATCGGTCTATGCAAAGCCCAACTGGAGGAGGCCAGGAAACAACTGTCCACTGCACACGCCGCAAAGGTCCCACCACACTCCCTCCTCTGGGCATACAGTCAGTTCATCGACGACTTTCTTTTGCACCTCTGGGGCGCTCTGGTTGGTGATAGCGTCGGACAAAATCAGTTGTCGCTCATTGCAGTTGGAGGTTATGGGCGGAAGGAACAGCACCCGGGCTCTGATATTGATCTCCTGATTCTGCTCGCGCGAGACGCCTCCAGCGACGAGATCAGCCAGATCGAGCACTTTGTCCGCTTCCTCTGGGATAGCGGCCTACAAGTGGGTCATAGCACGCGCACGCTCAAGGAGTGCGTCCGATTGGCTCGAGCAGATATCACCGTTGTAACGAATCTGATGGAGGCCCGTCATCTGGCCGGCCCTGCTGAATTACTTTCTCGCCTCAACAATCAAATCGGGCCCACGCGCATGTGGTCCCCACANAAGTTTTTTGAGGCGAAGCGCCAGGAACAGGTTAATAGGCACCTGCGCTATGGGGATACAGCCTATAACCTCGAGCCTCACATCAAAGAGGGCCCGGGAGGTCTTCGGGATATCCAAACTATTCAATGGGTTGGCCATCGTTATTTCGGGACACCCGACTTGAAAAAACTCTCAGACGAAGGTTTCCTCACGGACCCCGAAGTGGCTGAACTCCTCAAGGGCCGAGACCTATTATGGCGCCTGCGCACCGCGCTCCATCTTTTGACCGACCGACCTGAAGACAGACTACTCTTTGATTACCAGCGAGAGATTGCCCATCAGTTTGGTTATCGGGATGGGGCGCAACTTGCAGTTGAGAAACTGATGAAGCGCTACTTTCGGACGGTGAAAGAGCTTCGGGTACTCAATGAGATCCTTCTACAACACTTTGAGGAAGCCATTCTCCATTCTCGGAAAAAACAAACTACTGTGATCAACCGGCGGTTTAGATCCATTGACGGTTTGCTGGAAGTCTCGCACCCGGAGGTCTTTAAGCGTCAGCCTTTTTCACTCATGGAGGCTTTCTTGCTGCTTACGCAGACGCCCGAGGTCCGGGACTTTCGGGGCAACACCGTCCGACTGATCCGAACAAACATAACACTGATCGATGGCGCGTTCCGGAAAGACATCCGGTGTCGATCGTTATTCATGGAGATCATGAAGTCTCCAAGTGGCCAAACGAAGGCTCTTCGGAANATGGACGCTTACGGTGTGCTCGGCGCTTATCTCCCGGCCTTCGGTAGGGTCGTCGGACAAATGCAGCATGACCTCTTCCACGTGTACACCGTTGACGCGCACCTTCTTTTTGTACTCAGAAACCTTCGCCGGATGGATATCTCAAAACATGACGACGAATTGCCAGAGTGCAGTCGTTTAATGCAGGGCTTGTTCAAGAAACACCGTCTCTATCTGGGCGCCCTATTCCATGACATCGGCAAAGGCCGTGGTGGTGATCACTCAACACTCGGAGAACGTGACGCACTCCGATTCTGTCGCGCGCACGACCTCAGTGAATATGATGCGGCCTTTGTCGCCTGGCTAGTGCAAGCCCATCTTAAGATGTCGTGGGTGGCNCAACGCCAGGATATNTCAGATCCCGAAGTGATCAATCAGTTTGCAGCCCAGGTAGGTGACCAGGAGCGGCTCGATAACCTTTATCTGCTTACGGTTGCTGACATGCGAGGAACGAGCCCAAAGGTGTGGAATGATTGGAAAGGCAAGCTCCTGAATGACCTTTACCACGACACAAGNCGGGCGCTGCGCAGAGGCAAAGGCCANCTTNTCCAGGCCGAGGACAAAATCCAGGACATTCAGCAGGAGAGCCTCCAACTGCTCGGAAATCACCAGGTCGAGACGGTCACCCGGCTCTGGACGCAGTTTGATCAAGACTACTTTCTTCGAAATGTCCCGGAGTCTCTGGCGTGGCATGCACGGCTATTACTGGAAAAAAGTGCTGCAGATTTCCCGCTGGTAGACACTCAAGTCGATGCTGGCTCAGGGACGACGCGCTTTTTGATTTGCAGTCCCGATTCTGAGGACCTACTCTGCCGCATCACTGCAGGATTGGACCGTCTTGGCATGAACATCGTCGACGCCCGGGTGCATCGACTGCACTCCAATCTTGTCATTATGGTCTTCGTCGTTCTCGCGGCAAAACATGAAAACACTCGGCAATTTGAACTCGATGGCGTGGTGGAGCGCCTGCGTTCACATCTTTTGTCCCACGACTGGGAACTGCCTTCACGGCGAGCCCGGGTACCCAGAGCATTGAAGCATTTCCCCATCCAGACCACTGTCCGATTCTCTGATTCAGAGGCGCAGGAAGCGGTAACCGTGATGGAAGTAGTAGCTCAGGATAGGCCGGGGCTCCTGCTACAGGTTGCAAAGGCATTGCTTTCCTGCAAAATACACCTCGTCAACGCCAAGGTCGGGACCTTTGGCGCTCGAGCGGAAGACATTTTCTACATTACAGACCGTGATGGCCTAGCGCTAGTCGATCCGGCACAACGCGACTGCGTAGAAAAGCAAATCTGCACTGCGTTACCCTGACTATAGGCTACCTTTCACGTGGGGCACGGACTGAGATACTTATGAGNANTGCACAAGAAGTTATCGAATCGGCATTTGAAGAACGATCGGCGCCTGAGGTGGTCAATAGGCCCGGGCTGCGAGAGGCCGTCGCTGAAACCATGGAACAATTAAACGCTGGAACGCTCCGCGTTGCCGAACCTGTTCGCGGAGAATGGGTCGTTCACCAATGGGCTAAGAAAGCGGTCTTACTGTCTTTCTTNCTTCAAGAAAATCGGGTAATCGACGCCGACGACACGCGTTATTTCGACAAGGTGCCAGGCAAGTTCGATAACTTCACGCACAGCGATTTTGTCTCGGGAGGCTACCGTGTGGTGCCTCCCGCGATGGTGCGTCACGGAGTGTATATCGGCGAGCGGGTGGTCTTGATGCCAAGCTATGTCAACATCGGAGCCTATGTCGATGACGGCACCATGGTAGATACCTGGGCCACGGTGGGTTCCTGTGCGCAGATCGGCAAAAACGTCCACCTCTCTGGCGGCGTCGGTATCGGTGGCGTCCTCGAGCCACTNCAGGCTTCNCCGACTATCATCGAGGATGATTGCTTCATTGGCGCTCGTAGTGAAGTCGTTGAAGGAGTTATTGTCGAGCGGGGTTCGGTTTTGTCGATGGGGGTGTATATCGGTCAGAGTACCCGAATATTGAACCGTGAGTCGGGTGAGATCACATATGGCAGAGTGCCTGCCGGCTCGGTGGTGGTCTCGGGTACGATTCCCGCCAAGGACGGCACCCATAGCCTTTATTGCGCTGTCATCGTCAAACAGGTAGATGAGAAGACACGCGCCAAGGTAGGAATCAACGAACTTCTACGCGACGTNTAGGGCGTTCTAGGTCCACCCAATCCCTCGCCCCCGTCATTTTGTATCCNACGCATAGCGCTTGAAGAAAGGTTAAACCTCNGCTCGAAAGTCTGAAATNAGNGCATNAAGCTCGGAGACGGANTGAAGCGCTGANACCGTNAGGCNTGCAGCCATCGATCCTGNTCCAAGTTTGTTTGCAGCCGGGGCAATAAGATGGTCAAACCCCAGTTTTGCAGCTTCTGTTGCTCGCTCCTCCCCCCTCGGTACCGGCCGNACTTCCCCGGAGAGTCCCATCTCTCCAAAGAATGCTGTTTTCCGGTGGATAGGGTTGTCAGAAAAACTTGAGATTAATGCCGCGGCTACCGCAAGATCGGCTGCCGTCTCGACCACGCGCAACCCTCCGGCAATATTGACGAAGACGTCCTGATCCAGCAAATTGATGGCAGCATGCCTGTGGAGAATCGCTAATAACATGTTCAGGCGATGCCCTTCATACCCNACGCTGAGNCGACGAGGGTTTCCAAGCGAGCTTCGATCCACCAGCGCCTGNACCTCGATCAGCATGGGACGNGAGCCGTCCTGACTGGCAAAAACAGCCGTACCNGGAGACAGAATATTTGCGCCCGACAGGAAGATTGCGGANGGGTTTTTCACAGGCTTGAGTCCCGATGCCGTCATCGCAAACACTCCCACCTCATTGACCGAGCCGAATCGGTTCTTCCAAGCACGTACCAGTCGGTAACGACTGGTGGCGTCACCTTCAAAATAGAGAACGGTGTCGACCAGATGTTCTAACGTCTTGGGTCCGGCGAGTGCACCCTCTTTGGTAACGTGCCCAATTAGAATGAACGCGATGCCACGCCGTTTTGCCTCCCCAACCAGACGCTCCGCACACTCGCGCACCTGCCCCACGCTCCCGGGGCCCGAATCGAGTGTTTGGGTACTGAGCGTCTGCACTGAATCGACCACCAGCACTTTGTAATCTCGGTTGTCTAGTTCGCCAAGAATGTTTTCTAGGCGACCATCACAGAATGCATGAAGCTCCTGCTCGTCTAGCCCAAGCCGCTGGTAGCGCAGAGCTAATTGTTCAAGGGACTCNTCCGCACTGATATAAAGAGTNTNGTAGGATGTGGAGAGCATGCCAAGGGCCTGNAGCGCAAGGGTGCTTTTGCCAATCCCGGGCTCGCCGCCCAAGAGCACTACCGAGCCCGGGACGATACCTCCNCCNAGCACCCGGTCCAGTTCGGTNAGCCCTATCTGGTAGCGCTTNGTTCCCCCTGTCGGAACATCNGACAGTTTTTGAGNCCCCTGGTTTACCGGACTCTGTTGGAGCGNCCCGACACCGGATCTAGAAAGCTCCANTGAGTTCCAAGTACCACAGGTCGCACATTGACCTACCCACTTGTGGCTCTTGGCTCCGCATTTATTACAGAGGTATAGCGATTCGTCTCGGGTTTTCGCCATGATTTAATTTAAAACTGACGATATGCGCCAATGCTTCGAGACCGCCCTGGGCCAAAACAGGGCATGNTAAGCGTCGAAGNTTAGNGGTTATTCAGAACCNCTGATCNTCGAAGGCAGGAGTGTAGCTCTCAAATCGAGTGTACTCACCCAAGAATGTCAATCGTATTGTCCCGNTTGGGCCGTTACGCTGTTTTGCAATAATGATCTCGGCCGTACCTTTTTCAGGACTGTCCTCGTTATAGACCTCGTCNCGGTATATAAAGAGAATAAGGTCGGCATCCTGTTCTATAGCGCCTGACTCGCGCAGGTCTGACATGATAGGNCGCTTGTTCGGTCGCTGCTCCAGCCCGCGATTTAACTGAGATAGCACGACAACCGGGACCCGCGACTCCTTGGCGATCACCTTTAACGCTCGGGTAATGTTCGCGACCTCTACGGCACGATTCTCACTGTTGTCCCCTGTCTGCATTAACTGCAGATAGTCGACGATCACCATCCCAAGATGCCCATGTTCGCGAACGAGGCGCCGGATTCGGGAGCGCAGTTCCAGCGGTGTCAGCGCNGGCGTGTCATCTACAAAAATAGGCGCCTGGTCCAGAAGCCCCATTGCAGAGGTCAGCCGCGGCCAATCCTCCTGATGCAGTTGTCCGGTACGGATACGATGAGCGTTAATACGGCCGAGTGAGGCCAGCATCCGCATCGCCAACTGTTGCCCAGGCATTTCCATGCTGAAAACAGCAACGGGAAGCTTNGCGCCGACCGCNGCGTTCTCGGCAATATTCATTGCTAACGAGGTCTTACCCATNGACGGCCTTCCCGCAANNACCACCAGGTCNGCCTCCTGNAGNCCTGANGTCAANGCATCNAGATCNTTAAAACCGCTTGCCACTCCGGTGATTCCCNCTTTTGATTCATAGAGCTCCTCAATTCGGTCCACCGCTTGCGTCAACAAACCNTGGATNGGCCNAAAACCCAGAGAGGTCCTCCGGTCCGAGTCCGAAATCTCAAATACCGCCTTTTCNGCAAAATCGATCAGTGCGCCGATCTCTAGCCCTTCGGGCTGATAGGCCTTTTCAGAAATATCACTTGCGGCCCCGATTAGCGACCGGAGGACGGACCGCTCTTTTACAATCCTTGCATAGGCGGCGAGATTGGTGGTTCCCGGGGTCCGGTTGGCTAGCTCACCAAGATAAGCAAGGCCGCCAGCCGACTCGAGCGTTCCATTATTCTTAAGCCACTCAGAACTTGTCACGACATCTACGGCCTGACCGGCCTCGTGCAGAGCATGGATTGCCGAAAATATTTCCCGGTGTGCCCTAGTGTAGAAGTCGTCAGCGCGTACTGTTTCCGCCACCTCATCCCACCGGCGGGAATCGACGAGGAGGCCCCCTAGAACCGATTGCTCAGCTTCAGGGGCCTGGGGCGGAATTCGAGGTCCGGTGGAGACTGCGCTCAATGTAGGCGTCATCTGCGGCATAAAGACTAAATCCCGTCGCCAGGCGTTGGAGGCTTGTTCGAGGGAACTATTGTAGACAAGCTATGACTGCATTTACAGCACCCGGAAAATTCCGATGGAAACACGGCCGAATGCAGTGCGTCCGGGCCAAAGCGCCCGGAATTTTATGGCCGCAATAAAGAGAAATCAGAAGGCCGGGGTGCTCTCTTCGTCGCTGTTTGACTCAGGAGGATCGATACTCTCTGCGGCCTCAGGTACGTTTTCCGCCTCCACGACCACTTGGATAGTGGACTGTGTTTCCGGATGCAGAATGATTGCTACCGAATGCTCCCCCACGGTCTTGATAGGGCCTTCTGGCATTGAAACCTCTGACCGTTGGATGGCAATGTCGAGCGCCTGCAGCAAGTCGGCAATATCACCAGGGCTCACCGACCCAAACAGTTTGCCCTCTTCTGCGACAAGTCTTTTTACGGTTAGCCGCTCGGGCAACAGCGCGACTTTGGCCTCCGCTGCCTCTCGGCGCTCGGAGTCTAGCTTCGCAAGTTCCCGACGGCGCGACTCAACCTCTTCTTTCGCGTCCGCACTTGCCGACATCGCTTTACCCTGCGGGATAAGATAGTTTCGGCCGTATCCTGCCTTAACATTAACAATGTCCCCAAGATCGCCGAGGTTCTGGATTTTCTCAAGAAGAATCAGTTCCATGATGCGTCCTCAGTGCTGGTCACTATACGGTAGCAATGCCAAAAATCGCGCCCGCTTAACGGCAGTCGCGAGTTGACGCTGGTAACGGGCTTTGGTGCCAGTATTCCGACTGGGCATAATCTTTCCAGTCTCGGTGATATAGGCTTTCAGCGTATCAAGATCTTTGTAGTCGATCTCATCCACCCCGAGCGCGGTGAAACGGCAGTACTTCCGTCGCTTGCTCATGCGATTCATGTTGATTTCTCCTCAGGGTCGTCCTGCGCCTCTACGTTACTTGGTGCAACATTCTCCACCTCGTCACTGGCGCCTGCGGAGGTATTGTTGCCGTCGTCGCCGTCGTCTGCGCTCGCCTCCGAGGTCTTTGCCTTATCAACAGACGAATCAGGCCCACCCGAAACGGGGCTTGTAACCACTTCTGCAGCATCATCATCGTCGCTTCCTGAGTCGTCCTCCGCAAGCAACGAAGCCGCGGTGATGGCTGAGTCTCGACGGATCACCAAATTTCGAAGGACGGCATCACTGAACTTGAACATGCTCGTGATTTCATCAATCGTCGGCTGATCACACTCGATATTCATTAGGACATAATGCGCCTTATGCACTTTCCCAATGTTGTAAGCAAGATGACGGCGGCCCCAGTCTTCAGAACGATGAACGTATCCGCCATTGCCTTCGATTAAGCTCTGGTATTTGTCGACCATTGCGCCGACCTGCTCGCTCTGGTCAGGATGGACCAGAAAGACGACTTCATAATGTCGCATTTATTTCTCCTTTCGGTTTGTAGCTCCCCAAACAATTAGTGGAGCAAGGAGCACGCGCTGTTGCGCTGCGGGGGCGGGAGTTTAGCCGGAGGTCTTCATGGCCGCAAGTCTGACGCCGCAGGCCTGTCCACTGGAAATCACTTTACAGCCCGGTTCTCAACCAGTTCTTCGACCACTGCAGGTTCAGCAAGGGTCGAGGTGTCACCCAAGTTCTCAAGCTCATTCGCTGCAATTTTCCTCAAAATTCGTCGCATAATTTTTCCTGAACGAGTTTTGGGCAGCCCTGGAGCCCACTGAATAACATCCGGACTTGCAATCGGACCGATCTCTTTACGAACCAAGGCAACCAGTTCACTTCTCAACTCCTCGGTAGGGGTCGCGTCAGCCATTGGGGTAACGTAGGCGTAGATACCTTGCCCTTTGATGTCGTGCGGGTAACCCACAACTGCCGCCTCGGCCACCTGGGGNTGCAGCACCAGCGCGCTTTCCACCTCGGCCGTTCCCATCCGATGCCCTGAGACATTAATCACATCGTCAACCCGNCCTGTGATCCAATAATAACCATCTTCATCACGNCGNGCCCCATCGCCNGTCATATAGAANCCNGGGTAGGCTGAGAAATACGTCTGCACAAAACGTTCGTGGTCCTGATAGACGGTCCGCATCTGGCCAGGCCACGAACCTGCAATGACCAGATTGCCAGAATTCGCGCCCTCCAATTCCTTTCCATCTCCATCCAAGAGTGCGGGGGCAATCCCGAAAAATGGCCGCGTGGCTGACCCCGGTTTGAGCTTAGTTGCGCCGGGAAGCGGCGTGATCAAAATGCCTCCAGTCTCGGTCTGAAACCAGGTATCCACCACACTACAGCGCTTTTCTCCGACGACCCCAAAATACCATTCCCAGGCTTCCGGATTGATCGGCTCGCCCACGGTACCCAGGAGTCGCAAACTGGAACGCCGGGTCGCCTCAACAGGATCGTTTCCTTGGCTCATGAGAGCTCGAATCGCGGTGGGGGCAGTGTAAAAGATATTGACGGCGTGCTTATCGACGACCTGCCAAAAACGGGAGGCATCGGGGTAGCTTGGCACACCCTCAAACATGAGCGTGGTCGCGCCATTAGCCAACGGACCGTATACGATGTAGCTGTGACCAGTAATCCAACCCACGTCGGCACTGCACCAATAGATATCGCCATCGTGATAATCGAAGACATAACGGTGAGTTATTGCGATATAGAGCAAGTATCCGCCGGTTGTATGCAGGACGCCCTTAGGTTTACCCGTCGAACCGGAGGTGTACAGAATAAAAAGCGGATCCTCAGCCTCCATCGGTTCTGGCTCGCACAAGGTAGACGCAGATGCAACCGCCTCGTGGTACCAGACATCGCGCGCGCCCCCTGATGGGACATCGTTCCCAGTCCTCCTAACAACGATAGTGGTATGAACATCAGGACAGCCCTCAAGCGCCTTCTCGACATTCGCCTTCAGTGGGACTGGTTTGCCGCCGCGGGGGCCCTCATCAGCCGTGATGACCACCCTACAGTCAGAGTCCAGAATCCGATCCCTCAATGCCTCTGGTGAGAACCCTCCAAAAACGACAGAGTGTACGGCGCCGATGCGCGCACACGAAAGCATTGCAATTGCCACTTCCGGAATCATCGGCATATAGATTGAGACACGATCTCCTTTGCCAACCCCGCGATCCTTGAGCACATTGGAGAACCGGCATACCGCATCGTGAAGTTCATTAAAAGTGAGCTTCGTGTCGACTGAAGGCTCGTCACCCTCCCAGATAATTGCGGTCTGCTCACCTCGCGCTTCGAGATGCCGGTCAATGCAGTTATACGCGACATTAAGGGTTGCGCCATCAAACCAACTGATCTCGCCAGTGTGAAAATTCCACCGGCTCACGGTATGCCAGGTCGAGAACCAGTCCACGAACGCTTCTGCCTGTTCTGCCCAGAATCCATCCGGATCGGAAAGCGACCGCCGGTACATCTCTTCGTACCGGTTCTGGTCAATATGGGCGTTAGCCGAAACTTCGGGGTTGACGGGATAAATAGTGGCGTCACTCATCTCAAGCTCCTATTGTCACTTCAATAACCTTGACCGGAGTCAAAGTCTAAACGTGTATAGCTGATGTTTCAGCGAATCCGTTGCGGCGCTTGAAAACGCATACACTCAACGTTGAGGAGCGTTTCCCGCCTGGTCAATTTCATGCCAGGAACTGTCGGGACCTAATAGCTCGAGCCAACGCTGATGTTCGGCAAGCTCTGCTTCATCGACACAAATAACAGGGAACTCAACATCATTTCGAAATCCGGATTCTATGCCGTCTGTTGCTGCCTCCCTGGAGGGTGCCCCTTCGAGCGCCAAAGTCGTCTGACCGCCCGTCATCGCAAGATAGACGTCCGCAAGGATCTCTGCGTCCAGCAGCGCACCGTGAAGATCCCGGCCGCTGTTATCCACTCCATACCGGCGGCATAGAGCGTCTAAACTGTTTCGTTGCCCAGGATGCATCTGCCGGGCAAGCTCCAGTGAGTCTGTCACCTCACAAATATGCTGCAATCGGACCGGACTTCCGGCGAGTTCCAGTTCCTGATTAAGAAATCCAAGATCGAATGGGGCGTTATGAATCACCAACTCGGATCCCCCAACGAATTCAAGAAAGTGATCCATTACCTCACTAAATACTGGTTTATCTTCGAGAAACTGCTCAGTAATTCCGTGCACCTCTTGCGCTTCGGAATCAATCGCCCG
>NHDO01000091.1 GCA_002171735.1 Proteobacteria bacterium TMED61
ATTACCTCCTCCGTGGAGGACCGACCTGTCTGAGCGATCATTATCCGGGAATTTATGCATGAGACAAGGGAGCGCTCGAGCATTGGCGGTGCAGACTCGGCGAATCAGGAAACAGAAATGAAGAGCAATACCTTCGGACAATTCGATAGCAACGTACAGATGACGCACGTGCAGACCTCGGGCGCCTGGATGCGTGTGACCCAGATAGAGGCAGCCTTCTTTTAGTGTCGCCCGAGTGTTCTTATTTCTTCGTTAATGGGCGGAGCGTTTTCGCAAGAGCTGGAATTCCTTGGCCACTAGCCCGATCCCACAGACCGCAATGGCGCCGACGCCTATTAGCGACATGAGGTCCGGTATTTCGCCCCAGAAAATTAGCCCCACGATCAGGGCAAAAGGCAGAGCAAAGTAATCAAAGGGCGCGAGAAGACTGGCATCGGCATAGCGGAATGAATAACTCAGCAAGATTTGCTGCGTCGCCCCCGTTACGCCGAGCAGCAGAATCAGTCCCAAAAGCCTGGGTGCTTCGGTCCAAGCATCGGCGAATCCAATAAAAAGAGCCCAACCCAAGAATATAATGGTGCCTGATAGGTTGTAATAAAACGAAATACGCAAGGGATGTTCTGTACGATTCAGCTTGCGTAACCAGACGATCACAAACGCAAAGAGAATAGCGGCCCCAAGTGCCGCGTAGATCACAGGACTTGAGTTGCCAAATCCTGGTTTGATGATCATCAAAATGCCGATAAATCCGATGATCACGGCAATCATCCGAGAAAGCCGTATTTGCTCGCGTAGAACAAAGAAAGCAAGTACGACAGCAATGATGGGGGCACTCAGTGTCACGGCAGTGACGTTAGCAATAAAGGCTTCTGAAAGCGCTACGAAACTCAAACCGATTGCCGCCATGCCGCAGCCGGTTCGAACCATGTGATCGATTGGATAGCGGGTCTTGAAAAACCCCGCCTCTCTTTTTGGGCCGATAATCACCAGCAGAACCAGGAGGGTAAAGCTGAAGCGCACCAACAGCAGTTCGATCACCGAAAAGTAGGGCGCGAGTGATTTCACCAGAATACTGATGATCAGGAAACAGGCGACTTGCGAGACGTAAAGGAAAATGCCGCGAAGTGGCAGGTCATAAGCAGCGGGGGACACGGACGAACTTAGGAGCGGCCAGCTGAGTGAGTGGCGCTGATGATGCCTCCCCCGAGGACTTGGTTGCCCTGGTAAAGCACCAGAGACTGTCCGGGCGTAGGGGCTCGCTGGGGTTCGTCGAATTCGACAAGAACCGCATCCCTTGCTTGGAAATGAACCTCGCAGTTCTGGTCCGTTTGACGATAGCGGGTTTTCGCGCAGCAGTGTAGCCGCGAGGCATTGGGGGCATCGCCCACCCAATGCATACCTTCAGCCACGACCGATCTCCTCATCAGTTCGGGATGGTCATGCCCCTGAACCACCGTCAGCACATTTGTCTGAATGTTTTTGGCTGAAACATACCAGGCTTCACCCGGTCCGCCGATGTCGAGACCATGGCGCTGGCCGAGGGTATAGAACCATAAGCCCTGATGCTCACCGACGGGCTCTCCATCGGGGGTGCACATCCTGCCGGGCTTGGGGGGCAGGTACCGGGCTAAAAAGTCCGCGAAGCGCCGCTCTCCAATAAAGCAGATCCCGGTGCTGTCTTTACGGTCGGCATTGGGAAGACCTAACGCGTTCGCCTCGGCCCGGATATCTTTTTTCTGCGCCTCACCTAAAGGAAACAGCGTGGGGGAAAGCGCTCTCTGGTCCAATGTATGCAGAAAGTAAGACTGATCCTTGCTGTGGTCATGTGCCTTTAGCAACCGAAAAGTGCCGCCCACCTTCTCGACTCGGNCATAGTGACCNGTGGCAATGTAATNNCTTCCNAGNTGATGCGCATAGGAAAGAAATTCTTTGAATTTGATTTCACGGTTACAGAGGACATCAGGNTTTGGGGTTCGACCGGCCTCNTATTCGCGTAAAAAGATGGCAAAGACCCGCTCCCAGTACTCATGAGCAAAATTGACTGTAAGAAGCGGAATGTCGAGCGCCTCGGCCACCTGCTNNGCCATCGCAAGGTCTTCCCTGGCTGCACAGTACTCAGCATCATCGTCTTCTTCCCAGTTTTTCATAAAAAGGGCCGTCACATCCCAGCCTTGTNCCTTGAGGCGGGCAGCAGCAATCGCGGAATCTACGCCCCCAGAGATACCCACGACGACTTTTTGTTTGCGCAGCGTCATGAGGGTCGGCCTCTTTTGGCCAAGTGTGGCTTCAGTCCTGAATCTCGAAGATCAGAATCTGAAGATTGGTGATGTCAAACCATTCGGTGCTGGGGGAGAGGTACGGCAGCATGCCATTATCCTGAAACCAACTGTCAATGACAAAGCGTTCACCCGTGTCGATTTGCTCGATCTGTCCAGCCCAGTGTGCATCAAAGCCAGCCTTTCGGTAGGCCCGGTCCACAACTCGGTGCCGACGCAGGTGACCCTGTTCCTGGAACAACTGCATGTAGCTGGTGATGTTGAGTGACTCGTCTATACAGTCAAGCTGGCCTGGAAATTCAGGATTTTTCTCAAGGTTGAGCCCTTTGTCACGGTGAGTGGGTGTGTGTCGCCCCACGACGACCTCCATCCAGCCAATGGCCTGGCGGAGCTGNTCCCTTTCTTCGGCAGCGGTGTGCGCTGCCGGGTAGAACCAGCCGATNACACTGCGCCACTCCTCGGCGGACAACGCCACCTGCTGAAGGGTCTTGCANCTGAAGTTATAGCAGATAGCAATGTTCTGNACTCGNGCTTCAACCGCCTGAATAAAACTTAAGGCAACAACAAGCCCCAAAGGCAATAATGACTTCTGTAGCAAAATCTTACGAATCAACATGAAGGAGAGATGAACTACCGGATCAAGGTTAAATTATAAATCAAAGCGTTTGGGCGACTGGACGTTGGGTAAATGACTGGAGACTTTGCCCGCGACTTACTCACCGACTGATTTTTCTAGCTGACCAGAAAAGTCGGGCGCCATCATTTCGAGAAACTGGCGTGCAGGTGGGGACAGGTATTTTCGTTTTCGCATTACGACGCCATAACTTCGGTTGGGAAAAAAACGATCGAGCGGTATCCGTGAAATTTTTTCATCACCTTTTAAACAGATCGCCGTCACAATGGAGATTCCAAGGCCCAGCTCCACATATTTTTTGATTACTTCCCAGCCGCCTGCCTCGAGGGTGACCGTGTAGTTGACCTTGTGTTGGCCAAAGATCATCTCNACCAACCGCCAGGTCGCCAGATGGCGGGGCGGTAGGATAAGGCCGTGGGGCTCAATATCCTGAAGTTTGATATTGGCGGCCCGCTTTCCTGAAAGGGGATGCCCCAGCGGCGTGATCAGCATGGTCTTGAATTCGAAGATGGGCCGGTAGTCGATGTCCTCTGGTACTTCGAGCATCGATCCCACAGCAAAGTCGGCCTGGTCCGCACGCAGCATAGCCATGCCATCGCGGCCGGTCACGTTGTGCAGTTTCAGGCGCACGCCGGGGTAGGNCTCGGCGAAGCGTTTGATCACCTCNGGCAGGAGATAAAGAATGGTGGANTCCCCGGCAGCGATATTGATCTCTCCGCTGTTGAGATCCCCCAGTTCACTGGCGAAGGATTCCGCGATGCCATCAATACCCTGGACCAGGGGTTGGGCCAGTTCCAGNAGNGATTCGCCCTGNGCGGTCAANCGGATNCTGGGTCCACGCCGNTCAAAGAGTTCTACCCCCAGTTCGCGCTCCAGTGCCTGAACCTGGAGTGATACCGAGGGTTGACTGAGAAAGAGCTGCTCCGCCGCCCGGGAAATACTNCCCAGACGCGCGGCATAGCAAAAAGCCCTTAATTGTTTGAGGCGGTTTTGCTTGTAATAAGGCGGTGCGCTCATCGAGGCTTCATTAATCCTATGATTTGCTCAGATAATACTAAATATTGAAATAATTATATTGATAAATACTCGGTCAGACCCGAAACTGCAAACTTGGTCAGGCCAGTTAGTGTTCCTTGCTGAATTTAAAAGAAAATAAATGCAAAACGCGAGGCCTTGAAGCCGAAAAGAGAAAGGTTCTAAACAACATGGCATTAGCAGAGGTAAATGATGATTGATCAAACACAGGCGCGGCAGGCCCTGGAGTCAGAATGGACGGATAACCCTCGTTGGCAGGGTGCACAGCGAGATTATTCAGCAGCCGATGTGCTGCGACTTCGTGGTTCGGTGCACATTGAGCACAGCCTTGCACGGTTAGCGGCTGAGAAACTCTGGCGACGATTGAACACTGACGATTACCTGCCGACCCTCGGCGCGTTGACGGGNGGTCAGGCAGTACAGCAGGTGAAGGCAGGTGNTAAGGCGATCTATCTGTCGGGTTGGCAGGTGGCAGCGGATGCCAATATCGCTGATGCCATGTACCCCGATCAGTCTCTTTACCCAGTGAATTCTGTGCCGGCGGTGGTGCGACGGATCAATAACGCCTTCAAGCGTGCGGACGAAATCCAGCATGCCTCCGGAAAGGATGATATCGACTACTTTGTACCGATTGTTGCCGATGCCGAGGCCGGTTTTGGGGGCGTCCTGAATGCTTTTGAGTTAATGAAGGCCATGATTGAGGCAGGCGCCGGGGGCGTGCACTTTGAGGATCAGCTCGCTTCAGTAAAGAAATGTGGACACATGGGGGGCAAGGTTCTGGTACCGACCCAGGAAGCCGTTCAGAAACTGTCTGCAGCGCGTCTTGCGGCGGATGTTTGCGGTGTCCCGACGGTACTGCTGGCCCGCACCGATGCCAATGCAGCGGCACTTTTGACATCCGATGTGGACGAGCGTGACCGTGAATTTGTTACTGGTGAGCGGACCAACGAAGGCTTTTATGTTACTCGGGCAGGGCTCGACCAGGCGATTGCCAGGGGCTTGGCCTACGCACNGTATGCAGANCTCATCTGGTGTGAAACTGCTGTGCCGGATCTTGACGAAGCGCGCCGGTTTGNCGAGGCGATCCGCACGGAATACCCAGAGCAATTGTTGGCTTACAACTGTTCNCCGTCCTTTAATTGGAAGAAGAATCTCGACGACGCAACGATTGCTAAATTCCAGCGTGAACTTGGCGCGATGGGATACAAGTACCAGTTCATCACCCTCGCAGGAATTCACAACATGTGGTACCACATGTTTGACCTCACTCATGAGTATGTTCGCAAGGGAATGACGGCTTACGTGGATATGGTCCAGGAGCAAGAATTTGCAGCTGCCGATCGGGGCTACACCTTTGCGAGCCATCAAGCGGAAGTGGGTGCCGGGTATTTCGACGATGTGACTACCGTCATTCAGGGCGGAACGTCTTCTGTCACTGCCATGAGCGGCTCTACGGAAGAGGAGCAGTTCGCGACCGGCTAAGCATCCGGATCTCGAGAAAAACAGGTCGGCGGTAGGGTTATCCACCGCCGGCTTTTTTTTGCCCGAAAAGTCCGTAATGCCGCCTGATCGGCTCTTGATAAACCGGGGGTCCTGCCCTTATATAATCCTCAGTCGAGTTGAATAGAAAATGTAGTTGTCCAGTTATGAGTGATCGTAGGGAAATTCAGAGAACTTCCGGCACCGGCACGTCGGTAGAAGAAGCCAAACCGCGCCTTAAGAAGCCGCGTATGTTTCGCGTACTCCTGGTCAATGATGACTATACCCCGATGGAATTCGTGGTGATGGTGCTGCAACGTGTTTTCCGGCTGCCTCATGAGCAGGCGGTTCAGGTCATGCTGAAGGTCCACACGGAAGGCGCAGGGGTATGCGGGGTGTTCACAGCGGAGGTGGCGGAAACCCGGGTGCGCGAAGTCTTGAGTCTCGCACGTGAGAATGAGCACCCGCTACAGTGCAAGATGGAGCCTGAGTAAAGATGCTTTCCAGCGAACTAGAGACCTCACTTAATAGCGCGATCCAGAGCGCCCGCGATGCGCGTCATCAGTATATTACGATCGAACATCTGCTCACAGCATTGCTGGATAACCCGCCCGCCGCTAAAGTCATCAAGGCCTGTGGTGCTGAAGTCTCGGGACTTCGTGAAAAGTTACAGGTGTTTCTCGATGAGCATGTGCCCATGCTCGAGGAGGGCGACCAGACGGACCCCCAGCCAGCAGTCGGTTTCCAACGCGTTATTCAACGCGCTATCCTGCATGTGCAAAGCTCGGGCAAGCGTGAGGTCACCGGTACGAACATACTGATTGCAATCTTTTCAGAGAAGGATTCGCACGCTGTCTATTTTCTCGATGAGCACGGCGTCTCTCGATTCGATATCGTGAACTACGTCTCCCACGGTATCAGCCGGGATGAGACGCCAAGGGAACTGCCCTCGCCGGATGAAACGGACGAGGAGTTGTCAGATGAGGACTTTCAGAATGCCTTGTCCGCGTTTGCGGTAAATCTCAATGAACAGGCAATTGCCGGAAAAATTGATCCTCTGATTGGCCGTGACCTTGAAGTGACGCGCACCATGCAGATTCTGTGTCGCAGACGCAAGAATAATCCGCTCTATGTGGGCGAGGCCGGGGTCGGAAAAACAGCTATCGCCGAGGGCCTTGCCAGAAAGATTGTTGAAGGGGAAGTTCCTGAAGCACTCATTGGCAGCACCATTTATGCGCTCGATATGGGGGCGCTGCTTGCCGGTACGAAGTACCGGGGCGATTTTGAGCAGCGACTCAAAGCGGTTCTGGCAGATCTTGAAGAGACCGAAGGCGCTGTGCTCTTTATCGACGAGATTCACACGGTAATTGGTGCTGGNGCTGCCTCGGGCGGTGCTATGGACGCCTNNAATCTNCTGAAGCCGGTTTTAGCCTCNGGGGAGATTCGCTGTATCGGTTCNACCACCTACCAGGAATACCGCGGGATTTTCGAAAAGGACCGGGCCCTCTCAAGACGNTTCCAGAAAATCGACGTCGCTGAGCCNAGTGTTGAAGAGACTGTTGANATCCTGCGNGGNCTTAAAACCCAGTTTGAAAAGTATCATTCGGTCCGCTTTACGGCGCCATCGCTGCGNACGGCTGCTGAACTCTCGGCGCGTTATATCAATGATCGNCACCTGCCCGACAAGGCCATCGATGTGATTGACGAAGCCGGTGCTCAATTCCGGCTAATGCCGGCGTCCAAGCGCAAAAAAACCGTNGGAGTCCCCGACATTGAGCGGGTGNTCTCAACGATGGCGCGGATACCGCCGAAAACCGTCACTGCTGACGATAAAAACGCGTTGCGTACCCTTGAAGCCGATCTACAGCGGGTCGTGTTTGGGCAGGATAGCGCGATCAGTGCGCTGGTGAGCGCCATAAAACTGGCACGATCTGGGNTGGGTAATCCAGATCGACCTATTTCTTCTTTCTTGTTTTCCGGCCCCACTGGTGTGGGTAAAACCGAGGTTACNCAGCAACTGGCGCTTACGCTCGGAATTGAACTAGTGCGTTTCGATATGTCTGAGTACATGGAGCGCCATACCGTCTCCCGGTTAATCGGCGCACCTCCTGGCTATGTCGGTTTTGATCAAGGGGGACTGATGACTGAAGCGATTACCCGTAATCCGCATTCGGTTCTACTCCTCGATGAAATCGAAAAGGCCCACCCGGATGTATTCAATCTGCTGCTCCAAGTGATGGATTACGGCACCCTAACCGACAACAACGGACGCAAAGCCGACTTTCGCAATGTGATCATTGTGATGACGACCAACGCGGGTGCCATGCAAATGGCGCGCAGTTCAGTGGGNTTTGTTNANCAGGATCACAGCGCCGACGATACCGAAATAATCAATAAGATGTTTACGCCTGAGTTTCGTAACCGGCTGGATTCGGTTATCCGCTTCGGCGCTTTGGATGAGGCCACCATTGGTCATGTGGTTGATAAGTTTATTGTTCAGTTAGAGGCCCAGTTGGCCGACAAGCGCGTTGTCCTGGAGGTTGATCAGGGCGCCCGGCAATGGCTTGCGAAAAATGGTCACGATGCGCTGATGGGCGCACGGCCGATGGCGAGGCTTATCCGTGACCGCATCAATCGGGCACTGGCTGATGAACTCCTCTTTGGTAAGCTGGCTCAGGGNGGCACAGTGCGCGTCCACGAAAAAGAGGATGACCTTGCGTTCGAGATTCANTCCGCTGGTGGNTCATAGTCTCAGCCAGTTTCAAGAGCCTACTACATCACATTGATTCGAAGACACCCGTCNAAACTGGTGCCGATATCTGGCGCGCCCTTCAGCCAGGTTGTCACCGACGACNGTTACGCCTACCTCGCTGGTTTGGTCGCGGCCGACTTTCCGGCGGGTCAGGCAGTCATCGGGAACCCNGGTGAGGAAACCACTGCGGTNATGCAGACCATTTCCAAAATGCTCAACGAGCTCGGCCTGAACTGCAGTGATATCGTTCGAGTTGATGTGCATCTTTCAAATCTGGATTATTTTGATGAGATGGACGAGTCCTACCGACCGTTTTTTGAAGGTGATGCATTTCCCGCCCGTACGACAACTGAGTCACCGCGGCTTTTTGGCGGCGCNAGTGTTGAGATCACAGTACAGGCGCGCCTTCGGGACTGATCTGGAGATGCAGCCACTGTATCAGTGGGTTAGGGGTTTTCCGTCCAGCATTGCGATACCGTCCTGAAGCGCGAGTCGGCCTGATGCAAACCATCCAACGGCCTCAGGGTAGATCTGATGCTCGACTTCATGGACACGTCCCGCCAGTGTCTGTGCTGAGTCGTGTTTCAGCACGTTTACCCGGCCTCGAATAATCACCGGCCCTGCATCAAGATCGTGGGTGACGAAGTGCACACTCGCGCCGTGCTCCTTTGCGCCATCTGTGATTGCCCGCTGGTGGGTATCGAGTCCGGGGTAGCAAGGCAATAGCGAGGGGTGAATATTGAGCAGACGCCCAACAAAGCGGTCAACGAATGAAGGACTGAGGATGCGCATGAATCCGGCCAGTACCACCAGATCTGGGTGAAACCCGTCGACCAATNCTGCGAGCGCCCCGTCAAAGGTGGAGCGGTTGGCGAAATCACAGTGGTCAAGACAATGCGTTGTAATGCCAGCTTGCTGCGCGCGGGTCAAGCCAAAAGCCGATCCGACATTGCTAATGACAGCAACCACCTCAGCCCGAATACTGCCGTTGGCGCAGCGATCGATTATGGCCTGCAGATTGCTACCGTTGCCGCTGATCAACACCACGATCCGGCAAGGTTTGGCGTCGTTACTCGAAGATGACACCTGAGCGACCGGTTTGCACTTCCCCGATGTGATAGACCGTCTCGCCACTTTCTTCAAGCGTCTTTTTCGCTTGCGGCGCATCCTCCGGGGTCACGANGATAATAAGGCCGATACCGCAGTTGAACGTGCGCCGCATTTCTGCATCGGTGACGCTGCCTTCGGATTGCAGCCATTCAAATATCTCGGGGCAGGACCAGGCTTTTGGGTCGATATGGCATTCAAGCCCTTCTGGCAGCACACGCGGAATATTGCCGGACAATCCACCCCCGGTGATATGCGCGATTCCCCGCACCGGAAACTTTTGAAGAAGATTGAGAATACTTCGAACGTAAATCCGNGTGGGTGCGAGCAGAATTTCTCCGAGCGTAGTACCCGCGATAGGGGTGTTCAGCGAAGCGCCACTCCGATCGACGATGGCCCGACCNAGCGAATACCCGTTGGAATGCAGTCCGCTGGATGCCAGGCCNAGAATATGGTCCCCGGTGCGAATCTGCTGGCCGTCGATGATTTTCTCCTTNTCAACGATCCCCACGCAGAACCCGGCCAGATCATAGTCGCCCGNCGCATACATTCCTGGCATCTCGGCAGTTTCTCCTCCGATCAGCGCAGCGCCGGCCATCTCGCATCCTGTTGCAATTCCTGAGATCACCGACTCTGCCTGTGTAGGTGAAAGTGCNGCAGTGGCGAAATAGTCGAGAAANTAGAGCGGCTCGGCACCCACCACGAGAACATCGTTTACACACATTGCGACAAGATCGATGCCTATCGTTTCGTGGCGATCGAGCGCGATGGCCAGTTTGAGTTTGGTGCCGACACCGTCTGTCCCCGAGACCAGCACTGGTTGCTGGTACTGTCCGACGGGCAGTTCGAAGAGTCCGCCAAAGCCGCCGATAGTGCCCAGGCATTCGGGTCGTTGGGTTCGCGCCACCAGAGGCTTGATACGCTCCACCAGATCATCCCCAGCGTCGATATTGACACCTGCGTCACGGTAACTGAGAGGGGGATCGATTGAGGAAGGCACAGGAAAATACAAAGAGTGAGTCAGACAGTTATGGTATCTTATGTGCGGCCGCGAGAGGGGGCTGAATTATTGTGTCCCCCAGGTTTTAACCTAGACTGAGCCTGGATTCCGTTTTATGTCCCGCATGCCGCTGCTTCATCAGCTTCCCAATATGTTGACGCTTCTGCGGATTGGCGCGGTACCTGTCCTCATCCTCTTTTTGCACAGCGGGCGCTATGGCGCGGCCCTGNCGGTCTTCTTGATTGCCGGNATCACCGATGGCCTGGATGGCTGGATTGCAAAACGGTTCGATGCGGTGACCCGGTTGGGCTCGATCCTCGATCCGCTCGCAGACAAGATGCTTATCGTCAGCACTTACGTTATGTTGGCCCTGGCGGGTGATATCCCGTTCTGGTTGTTGCTGCTGATCGGATTTCGCGACCTTGGGATTATTGGCGGTGTTCTGGTGCTGCAATGGGTTCACGGTGATGTGCACATGCGGCCGAGCCCGGTAAGCAAGTTGAATACCTTTTTGCAGATTTCGCTAGTAGTGCTGATCATGGTCGAGCGGCTGGATTTTCTTTCTTTCNCCCTGTTGACCGAGGCGGTACTGTGGCTGGTTGTCGCGACGACACTCGCAAGTGCATTTCATTACGTGTATTTCTGGTTCATCCGACCGACTGATGCTTCTGAACCGTCCCAATGAGAGGCTGAGCATTGTCTGGGGCTAATCAGATTCGGCTGCCGCTGCGTCTAAAGGATCAGGCATCGTTTGAGAACTTTCTCATCGGTGATAACCAGCAGATCATCAGTCTGTTGCAACACCCTGCAGACAACCGCGATGTGCAGGTGATTTATCTGCATGGACCAAGAGGGGCTGGCAAGTCTCATCTACTGCAGGCTTGCTGCAGAGCGCATTTGCAGTCACCTGATGCGCCTGCTTACATGTCTTTGGCGCTCGAAGGGGTCCGTCCGGAAATGATCACAGATCTGGAAGGCCCTGGAATCACCTGTCTGGACGATATCGACTCGGTGAATGGTGATCAGCTTTGGGAGGAGGCTTTGCTNGGTCTCTACGAACGCTTGATTCCGTCAGGCGGCAGCCTGTTGGTTGCGGCAAGTTATCCACCTTCGCAGGCGGGATTTGGCCTTGCAGATCTTGCGACCCGTCTTGCGTCAGGGGGTGTCTGGCGGGTTAAGCCTCTGAATGAAGAACAGTTGCCGGAAGCGATGCAGTTGCGGGCGCGACGCCGGGGACTGGAGTTGCCCGATGCCGTGATTGCTTATCTCTTGCGCCGGGTTCGCCGGGATCCCTCGACCTTGTTTGCGCTATTGGACCAGATTGATGACGAGGCCTTTTCACACCAGCGCCGATTAACGGTTCCTTTCGTCCGGGAACTCGCTGGACGGCTATTGAAGAGTTAGCCCGTCTTCAGANCCTGCACAGTAGTGGCGAGCCGCGCGCCGAGGGCGCGGCACAAGATCGCTTCATCCGGACTGACTGGTCTGTCATTGGCACTGCCGGCGACATGACTCGCACCGTAGGGTGTGCCTCCGGTTTTAGTTCGATTCAGCGCTGCCTCAGTGAACGGTAGGCCNCAGATCAGCATCCCATGGTGCATCAACGGAAGCATCATCGAGAGCAATGTGGATTCTTGTCCGCCATGCTGAGTCGAGGAAGAGGTGAAGACACCAGCCGGTTTACCAGCCAGCGTACCGGCAAGCCAGTCAGATCCTGTTTGCTGAAGGAAGTAGGCTAGGGGCGCTGCCATCTGGCCAAATCGGGTGGGACTTCCCAGGGCAAGCCCATCGCATTCTGCAAGGTCTTTTTGTTCAACGTATGGGGGCCCTTCAGACGGGATGATGGGCGCGGTACTTTCGGGCGTTGCTGAGATGGGCGGGACGGTTCTCAGGCGTGCAGCGCAGTCTGGTACGCTCTCAACTCCCTGGCAGATAAGACGGGCCATGGCCTCAACTGCGCCATAACGGCTGTAGTACAGNACTAATAACTCGGTCATTGGNACGGGTCNGCTGATGTGAACGGTTACAGAATCTCGAGGACGTTTTCAGGTGGTCGGCCGATAGCGGCACGACTCCCGTTGACCACAATAGGCCGTTCNAGGAGGATCGGGAACTGCGCGATGGCGTCAATGAGCTCGTTCTCAGTGGCAGATTCAAGATCGTTTTCTTTAAAAGGGGCTTCTTTTGTCCGAACCATATCCATCGCTGGACAATCCAGTGCTGCCTGAATCTGTTTCAGCATCATTGCATTTGGGGGGTTGTTGAGATAATCGATTATTTCAGGCTCGATCCCNCGTTCTACAAGTAAGGCAAGTGTCGCTCGGGATTTTGAACAACGGGGGTTGTGATATATCCTGATAACCATGCGTTTTCCTTGAATTTCTTGACAGATCNGGGGGTAATAGTTACATTGCGCTCGTTATACCGCATTGCAAAAACTTCCGCGAAACAGCGTGATTTTATACGCAAACATTCCACAGAGAGCGACCCGATGAGAATGAACGCAACGCCCNTCCGAACTCTGCTGACATTGGTCTCGATAGCCGCGGTAGCCACGGGATGTGTGACCGTCAAACCTAACGAAACCGAAGCGGGTTCGGCCACTGCCGCCGCACCGGCACCGGCAGTCGTGATGGCNCCAGCNGTNGTGGCGGCCGTCGACAAACCCGATGACTGGTGTGACCGCTATCCGGACTCTTTTGAATGCGAGGATGCNTCAGCGAAGGCAACGACTTCCGATGACTGGTGTGCNCGCTACCCGGATTCATTCGTCTGNAAGGATGANGANGTCNCAGANAAGGCAACGACNTCGGANGACTGGTGTGCNAGATATCCAGACTCCTTCGTTTGCAAGGAAGAAGTCGCGGCAGGCCAGACCTCTACGGAAGACTGGTGNGCTCGCTACCCGGATTCATTCGTCTGNAAGGATGAGGNTCCGGTGCCCGCAATCTCTGCCTATGTCGTTCAGGCCGGTGATCATTTATGGGGGATCTCGTCCCAGCCNAAAGTGTACGGTGATCCATACCAATGGCCACTCCTTTTCAAACGCAATCGCTCCGATATCACAGATGCTGATCTGATCTANCCCGGACAGATGATTCAGATTGAGCGTGACCTCAGCGATTTCCAGATNCANGAGGCGATCGACCATGCNAGGAGTCGCGGTGCTTGGGCCTTGGGCGTGATTGAAGGAAGTGATCTGAGGTACCTCCAGGCAACGGGTGCAGCAGANGCCAGNAATGCTACGGCAGAGCAGGCTGCGACCATGATTGCGCAGGCCAGCGCTGATGTAAAAGCCGCNAAGGCCGCGAGTGCACTATGGCGCATACTGGATTCTGCGACCGGGGGCAAAGCGGTACCGTTGACTAAAGCGGTCAAGGTTGCGCAGAAGAAACTTGANGCGGGTGATGCGCCTGAGGCGTACCGACTCGCGCAGCGGGTTTCTGAGGCGGCTCANCTTGGCATTGCTCAGGCTGCTGAGCAGGCGAGTGCTGCACCGTCATATAACTGATCGCNCGACAGACTCTAAAAAAAGGCCCCGCAATGCGGGGCCTTTTTTTTGTCAAGTTCTGACGTCATCATAGGAGGGTACATTCCAGTTGCACCGGCTATGAGGACCATGAACACTTCGAGCACGTCGACATCAGCGAACCAGCAGATGATAAAGCGCATCGNAATCCGGGTAAAAAGGTCTCGCTTGCCAAGCGTCGCATCGGCTTTGGCATTTACCACTGTCCTTGCTCTAGTACCTCTGCTGACTGTTGTTTTTGCGATGCTGTCGATGTTCCCTTTCTTTTTCGAGTGGCGAGACGAGATAGAGACTTTTCTTTACAGTAATCTGGTTCCTGCTACAGGGGATGCGGTCAAAGTCTACTTGCAGGAATTTGCTGGACAGGCAGGGACGCTGACCGGACTAAGCCTCGCCACGTTGCTGCTGACAGCACTGTTGCTGCTTTCGACCATTGAAGATGCCTTCAACGATATCTGGAATATCTCGAAGGGCCGCACACTCTCCCAACGTCTACTACTGTACTGGGCGATGCTGACCTTAGGTCCCGTACTAATGGTCACCAGCCTCGCACTCACGACCTATTTGGGTTCGACGGTGTTAAGCAGGTGGATTCCTGCGGCACTGGCCTTGGATACGCTAGTACTACAGGTACTCCCGATGTTCTTGCAGGGATTGGGATTCTTTCTGATGTACCTGATTGTGCCGAGCGGTACGGTAGGGTCTAAGTCTGCGTTGGGTGGGGCCGTGGTGGCGGTTGCACTCTTTGAACTGACGAAGTTTGGGTTTGTGATATTCATCGCAAATTTCGACACCTATCAGATTATTTATGGGGTAATGTGGAGCATTCCAGTATTTTTGCTCTGGATCTACCTTTCATGGTTAGTGACGTTGTTTGGGGCCTGTATTGCCGCAGAGATGGATGTGCACCCTAAAGCCACTGAATCCCTGCCCCGGGTTGCACCGGTGATCAAGAAATCCCCCGTCGAGCGGCGCACCCGGTAGAACCAGAGTTGGCCCCCGAAGGAGGACGCCATGTGTTGTGGTGCCCCGTGGATCATGGAGTCCAGAGTCTTAAAGGTTTTCTCCATGATCAATGTACTTTAAGATTCTGAAAGAACATCCTATTTGTCCCTTTTTCAGGACACCTTACTGATGAAAATGTTGCTCACAATACCGATTGCTTTAATGGGCTTGCTGCTACTGCTGACCCCTTTATTAGTCGCCAGCGAGACCCGAGATCCCTCGGAATACTTTTTTCAGGATAGTTTTAATGATCTCAGCGAGGAAGCTGAAATTGCCCAGGAGGAAGGCAAGACCGGCGTTCTGGTGATGTTTGAGACTGACGACTGCCCGTGGTGTGAGCGAATGAAAGATACCGTGCTTAATCAGGCGGAAGTTCAGGATTATTTTCGACAATATTTCCAACTTATTAGACTGAATACTGATGGCGACGCGTTGGTTACCGGTTTTGACGGGATAGAGGTTTCGGAGACGGAATTCGCGCTGACACATAATCGCGTGCGGGCCACCCCCGTGTTCCTGTTCTTCGATACCGAGGGTCAGTTGCTGGTCCGCTATACCGGGACCACCCGTGATCCGCAGGAGTTTCTTTGGCTTGGCGAGTATGTGGTGAATGCCCATTTCAAACACGAGCGTTTCTCAAGTTACAAGCGCAAGCGTCGGGCAGCATCGTCCTGATCGGGACATTAATTCTATGCGTTGCGCAACTGTCTTTGAATCGTGAAACTCGCTGACTGGAAGTTGTTTCGGCCCATCGGCATCGCTGCGCTGTTGTGGCCCTTATTGGTATCCAGCCAGAGCGACAGCGCAAAGCTGCCTTTACCCGAGCCGCTCACACTGACCGATGCCTTGCGTCTCGGGGCAACGGCACATCCCGAGTTGATGATGGCTGAATCTGAGGTGAACGCCGCCAAGATTAACCTCGGAAAGGTGGATTCCAGTTACGGTTTTGATGCTTTTGTCGAGTTACAGCCAAGACTCTCGAGTCGCGCGGCGTTGGATCACGTGGATTTTGAAGACGACAGTCGTTACGGACTGGTAGTGAAAAAACGCCTGACCGATTTTGGTCGAACCGAGAGCCGCAAAGAGGCCGCTAGATTAGATGTCGCCGCGACTGAGGCGCGTTTTGTCATCCGACGTGATCGGCATATGCTGGACATTATGCGCAGTTTCTTTGCCGTGATTCTTGCGGACCATGCCTACCGGGCCCTTAATGAACGGTTGGCGATAGGTTTTTTTCGTTACTCCCGAATGGCAGAAAGGCGTGACCGCTTCGAGCAGTATTCAGACCTTGAGGTGGCCGAACAGGAGGCCGCGTACCGAAAGGTATATGTTGCGCGTCAGCGCGTCGATCTCGAGCGCCGCCAGCGGCGCCACGCATTGGCGTTGAGACTGGGTCGGCCAGGAGACCTTTCCAGCGAACTGCTGATGCCTGATCTGTCGGTGTATCAGGCCCGGGAGATTCCCGAGTACAACGACGCTGTCGAGCAGATAATTGCGAATTCGCCCATTCTCAATGCGCATCGTGCCAGTGTTGCCTCAGCAGAGGCGAAGGTAGCAGTGTCGGAAAAACTGAACTCGCCGGTTTTAAGTGCCGACTTTGAGGCGAGAGAGTATCACGACAGTTCCTTTTCCAGCCGTGATCGCTATCGGTTCAACCTGAAGTTCATCATGCCCCTCTTTAACGGGACCCAAACCCGTGATTCCGCGGTGGCGCTCGCAGAAAATACGTTGGTGCAAAAACAGGCAGAACTGCTTGCCGCAGAATACGTAGTTCGTGAGGATGTCATGAGCCTGATCAGCAATCTACTAGTGAATCAGGCGGCGGCCGTGGCGGCACAGGCGGATGAGACATATCGCGGCTATTACCAGGATCGAAGTCGGGCAATGTATGAGATGGAGATGCGTTCTGATCTGGGTGATGCCCAGGCTGCGGCCGCCGAAGCGCTGCTGGAAGTCACCCGGGTGGATTTTGAGCAGGCTCTACTCTGGGCTGAGATGGATGCACTGCTCGCTCGGCCAATAGCTCTGCTGGAGGAAAAGTAGATCCCATGAAAAACCTTTCGCGCATTATTCTGGTGGTATTGGCTTCAGCCGGTTCAGGGGCGCTCTATGGCGAGACCTTCGATGCCACAGTGGATTGGAACCGCCGTGTGACGATTGGCTTCGGAATGTCAGGCCAGGTAAAGGCGGTTGAGGCACAACCCGGAGAGGCGGTGCCATTGGACTCGGTGCTGGTCAAGCTTGATACCGCTCTTCTGGAGATTGCATTACGCAAGGCCTCCAACACCGCAGCCATCAGCGAGGCCGAAATGGAAAGACAGCTTGCGGTGGTTGAGCGTGAGCAGACGCTTTATGACGAAGGATCGCTTTCTGCGGTCCAACTGGAGCAGGCAGAATTGGAACTGTCGCGAACGGAATTTGCGCTCAACGATGCGCAACTGGAGCGTCAGAGGATGCATCACCTTCTGGAACTTGCAACCTTAACCGCTCCCTTTAATGGGTGGGTGGTGGATTCAGACTTCATGCCTGGCCAGTTCGTAAACCATGAAGCGAATACGCCAGCGCTGATGGTTCTGGCTGAACGGGGTCGATATCTCGCAAAGGCG
>NHDO01000092.1 GCA_002171735.1 Proteobacteria bacterium TMED61
ACCGCCAGATCAGTATGGTCCAACAGGGGCGGCGTAAATTCGCCTGTCTGCAGTGGAATATCTGGGTATTGCTGAGCCAGTTCCGAGCGAAAAGGCGGGACATCCCGAGTGTCCTGAACCTGAACCTCGATCCCAAGCCCGGTGAGATATTTCACGGCTGAGAATCCGGAAGCGCCGAGTCCAAAGACCGTTGCCCGCCGCCAAGGAGTTGGATTCAGAGTTGTTGTCAAAGCGTTCCCTATCAACTGCTTACCTGACCTTGAGTGTCGCCAGACCAATCAGCACCAGGATCAGACTGATAATCCAAAAGCGCACGGTTACCTGAGGCTCCTTCCACCCTTTTTGCTCAAAGTGATGGTGCAAAGGGGCCATTTTGAAAATTCGCCGTCCGATCAGTCGAAACGAGGCTACCTGTAATACCACCGAGACGGTCTCAATAACGAAAAGACCTCCCATGATCGCCAACACGATCTCCTGACGGACAATAACGGCGATCGTTCCTAGCGCTGCCCCCAAGGAAAGTGCGCCGATATCGCCCATGAATATCTGTGCGGGATAGGTGTTGAACCACAGAAATCCCAGACCCGCGCCAACGAGTGCCGCACAGAAAACAAGTATTTCGCCGGCTCCGGCAACAAACGGAATACCGAGGTACCCGGAAAAAAGCGCGTGGCCAGTGAGATAGGCGAACACGCCCAGCCCACCCGCCACTAAGACGCTTGGCAGAATTGCCAAACCGTCCAGGCCATCAGTCAGGTTCACCGCATTGCTGCTTCCAACAATGACAAACCAGGTTAGTAGGATGAAGCCTATGCCCATTTCAAGCGCAACATCTTTGAACAGTGGGACAATGAGCGCTGTCTCGACCGGAGATTGCGCAGTGAAATACAGCGCAAGCGCCGCCGCGAAAGCGGCAAGGCTTTGCCAGAGAAACTTCTGCCCCGAACCCATTCCCCGGGAGTTTTTCCGAAGGATTTTCCGATAGTCGTCAACGCCACCGATCAGGCCGAACGCCAGGGATGTCAGCAATGTGATCCAGATAAAGCGATTCCCAAGGTCCGCCCACAGCAGCGTGGACAACACTACCGCCGACAGGATCAACATCCCGCCCATCGTCGGAGTATCTCTTTTTCCAAAATGAGAACTGGGTCCGTCATCACGAATCGGTTGTCCGGCACCGATGCGCTCTAGTTTTTTGATCAAGACAGGTCCCGCGATAAAACTGAACGCCAAGGCGGTCAATACCGCACAGATCGCCCGGAAAGAGAGATAGCGGAATACATTGAACACGCCGTGCTCAAGTGCCAGCTGCTCAAAGAGACTCTTCAGCACGCAATCGCTCCATCCTGAGCAACGCATACCAGTGCGTCCGCAACCTGCTCCATTCGGGCGCTTCGAGACCCTTTGATCAATACAGTCAGGCCGGGGCTGAGCAGTGTGCGGGTCGCCTTGATCAGATCCTCGGGAGAATCGAAGCGATGCCCCTCTTCTCCAAAAGTCTCAGCGGCGAGACCGGCAAGGGGTCCGCAGGTAAAGAGTAGTTCGATGCCGGCCTGACGCGCCTCCCGACCCGCCTCGGTGTGGAATTCCTCAGCCCGGGTGCCAAGTTCAGCCATGTCACCCAGGATCAATGCCTTGCGTCCCGGGCGTGCCGCCAACGCCCGGATTGCGGCCTTCAGTGAGGTCGGATTGGCGTTATAGGTATCATCAATCAGAGTCGAGCCCCGGGCACCCGCACGGACCTGTAGCCGGCCTGGTTGCGCCTCTGCTCGCTGAAGCCCGGCGCGGATCTCCTCCGGACTGCAGCCACAAGCCCATCCAACACTGGCGGCCGCCAGAGCGTTTGAGGCATTGTGCCGACCCAATAGGTTAAGGCGAACTTCGAACTCGTCATCAGGCAAGCGGACTTCTACCGCCTGACCGCCGCCATCGCTAGTCACTTCACCGCTAACGCGGGCCCGATTTTTAAGTCCGAATGTGATGATCTGAAAGGCCTTTACCCTGGCCGCCCAATAGGCCATGAAACGGTCGTCGGCATTGATGACCGCTGTGCCGCCTGCACGCAAGCCATGGAAAATTTCTGCTTTGGCTCGTACCACCCCGGCGAGACTTCCCAGGCCTTCGAGATGCGCCAGCGCTGCATTGGTGATCAGCGCCGTTGTTGGGCTTGCCAGTCGCGCAATGTAGTCGATCTCACCAGGATGACTCATGCCCATCTCGATCACCGCAAACCGATGATGCGCTCTTAGACCCAGCAGAGTCAGGGGCACGCCAATGTGGTTATTGAAGTTACCGGGGCTCGCGTGCACCTCACCGGATTCCGCGAGGATTGCAGCAATCATCTCTTTGACCGTCGTTTTCCCGTTACTGCCCGTGACCCCGATCACCGGGATGTCAAAACGGCTGCGCCAGTGCGCCGCCAACTGGCCGAGCGCCACCGTCGTATTCTCCACGACGAGGCCCGGCAGGTGAGTCGAATCGGCTTGGCGACTGAGTACCGCCGCGGCGCCGGCCCGGCGCGCCTCGGCAACAAAGTCCAATCCCTGAAAGCGTTCTCCATCCAAAGCCACAAACAGCGCGCCCGGTTCCAATGTCCGAGTATCGGTGGATACCGACGTGACCTCGACATTGGCTCCAGTCAACCTCCCTCCAACTGCCTCGGCAATATCTTTCAAACTGAACATGGCATAGTCCTCAGAATCTCCTCTGCAATAGCCTGATCGCTGAACGGCATAACACGATCACCGACGATCTGGCTTGTCTCATGACCCTTCCCGGCAACTACTACAAGATCGCGAGGCGACGCATGTGCCAGCGCATGGGCAATCGCCAGGTCGCGTTGTGGGATGCGCGCCTCTGCCAGTGAACCCATTCCTTCGGCGATGTCAGAAAGAATTTCTTCAGGGTCTTCGCCCCTGGGGTTGTCATTGGTCAGCACGATCCGGTCCGCCCACCGAGACGCCTCCTGTCCCATTTCGGATCGCTTACCGCGGTCGCGGTCGCCGCCGCATCCAAACACACACCACAGTTCACCTTCGGTATACGTGCGTAGTGACTTCAGTAATAGCGACAGCGCCACAGGGGTATGCGCGTAGTCCACAACCACCGTAGGACGACCGCCACCCGAACCCTGGCAGAACAGCATGCGCCCGGGCACGGGCTCCAGTTGGCGCATCACCTCACTGATCTTTGTCACGCTACACCCATGAGCTATCAGCATCGTCGCGACAGCAGTCAGGTTGCTGACATTGAAGTGGCCTTGCAACGCGGACGCAAATGAAATCTCTCCAATCGGACTCTCAAGACATAACGCGATACCGCCGGTGTCAATGTCAACCTTTGTCGGAAAAACATCCGCACTTGCATCATCACCATAGGTCCAGAGCCTGGCAGACAGGTCTTCTCCAGCAAATGCACGCCCGATAGGGTCGGCTACATTGATGACGGCGCTTTCCAGTTCTCTTCGGCGAAACAGCAGCAACTTGGTCTCGGCGTAATGCTCCATCGTACGGTGATAGTCAAGGTGGTCGCGACTGAGATTGGTAAAAAGCGCCGAATTGAAATGGATACCTTCAATCCGACCTTGATCTATCGCGTGCGAGGACACCTCAAGACAGACGCTATCTGCACCCTGTGCGGCGAGATCGGCAAGGCGTGACTGAAGTGTGAGTGCATCTGGCGTTGTCAGACCGCTTGGCTGAAGGTCATTAGCCAGCCCCCAGCCCGTGGTGCCAATCAAACCGCTTTTGCGTCCGAGAAGATCGAGCGCTTGAGCAAGCAGTGTTGCGCAAGTCGTTTTACCGTTGGTTCCTGTTACGCCCACCACACACAACGCATGCGAGGGCAATCCAAAAAAGCGACTGGCAATTTCNCCAATGTGGGTACGCAGGTCATCTATGGGATAACAGTTTTCTTTCGACTCGCTCCTCGTCCATCCNCGGCCTTCGACCANAGCTGCGGCGGCTCCTGAGCGCAATGCCTGACCAACNAATTGACGGCCATCTGTTTTCGCTCCGGGGATACCGAAAAACAGGCTTCCGGCAGACGCCNTGCGGCTATCCAGTGTTAGGTTGGTGATCATCGCTGAANNTGAAGCAGCATCCGGGGNCANCATCCCCTGAAGCAGTTCCTCAAGCTGGCGAGCAGGCTGGGTCATCGAAAGACTCACGCGCCCGTTTCTCCGGGCACCAGGCTGGCCACGACCGTAACACCCGAATCCCTGTCGGCGTCTGGTCGGATGCCGTGCATCCGCAATGCATCAGCCATGATTCTGGCAAACACTGGTGCTGCCACTTCTCCGCCGAAATACTTACCCCGGGGTTCATCCACCATCACCGCGAGGACAAAGCGCGGTGCCGACACCGGGGCAAAGCCTACAAAGAGTGACTGGTATCGGTCCGCCTCATAACCCCCGGCCGGGCTNACCTTGTGAACCGTCCCCGTTTTGCCCGCCACGCGATATGCTGGAACTNCCGCCCGCTTCGCTGTGCCTTGCGCACTGACGACCTCCTCAAGCAGAGCGTTGATCTGCCGNGTCGTTTGGTCNGACAGCACCCGCTTTCCTGGCACCGCTCCCGACTTGNGCTTCAGTGTGACGGGCCGCAGCATCCCACCCGACGCCAGTACAGCGTATGCCCGNGCCAGTTGCACTTGTGTTGAAGAAAGTCCGTAGCCAAAAGACAGCGTGGCATGTTCAATAGGACGCCAACGTTCCCGTTTGAGCAAGCTGCCGCCGACTTCACCGGGAAGNTCGATGCCAGTNGCCTGACCAAATCCGACCTTGTCGAGAATGCCGTAAAGNTCTTCAGGNGCAAGTTCCATGGCAACCTTAGCGGTACCGACATTGCTTGACTTGATCANCACACCGCCCAGAGTCAGGTCTCCATAGTCATGAATATCCCTGACAGGATCCCGGCCNACGTAATGAATACCAGGGCTCGTGGAAACAGGGGTCTCCACGGAAAAACGCCCACTCGCCAGCGCCATTGATATCGTGAAGGGCTTCACCGTTGACCCGGGCTCAAACACGTCCGTAACCGACCGGTTGCGGAAATGCTCAGGTGTCATGTCGGAGCGGTTGTTGGGGTTAAAATTCGGAACGTTCGTCATGGCCAGGACTTCGCCGGTGTTGACATCAAGCATCACCGCCGATGCGCCCAAGGCCCGNGTTTCGTGCACGGTCTGCGCCAGATGATGCTGGGCGGATACCTGGATTCGAAGATCCAGGCTTAATTGCAAGTCGCGGCCGTGATAGACCGGGCGGATGCTCTCAATGTCTTCGACAATCCTACCTTTACGGTCACGCAGGACACGCTTNCGCCCTTCTACACCAGCGAGGTGACTATCAAAGGCGCGCTCAATACCTTCCTGCCCNCGGTCATCCACATCGGTGAATCCAAGGACGTGACTGGTAATGGACCCGGCAGGGTAGTAGCGTCCGTACTCACGCAGAGAACTGATACCTGGGATGCCCAGGTTTTCTACCCGCGCAGCTTCTGCCGGCGGCAAATGCCGGCGAAGGTAAACAAACTCGCGATCAGGGTATCGGTCCAGCAGGCTTGAAATTTGGGAGACGGTCANTCCCAGCGCCTCAGCAAGACGNGGCCAATCATCAGGNGCCTGTATAAGTGTGGGCGGATGCGCCCATAGCGCATCGAGTGGTGTNCTGACCGCAAGCACATCCCCATTGCGATCGACAATACGACCTCTTTCNGGCTTAACTGCAATATTCCGCAACTGCCGGGCGGCGCCTTCTGCCTGGAGTCGGGAACTGTCCAGTATCTGGACCTGAAAAGCTCGTCCTGCCAGAACCGTCATGCCAAGCCCTACTACCGCGAGCACAATCCCTTGCCGTAAACGCGAGTAACTTTTCACGGCTCGACGCTTCGTGACCCGTTTCATTGCCGCACTCCAAGCTGCACCACCACAATATCCTCAGGTCNGGGCGTCACCATCCCGAGTTCCTGTCTCGCGGCTTGCTCCACCAAGTTATGTCGCGCCCAAGTTGCCTTCTCAAGCTGCAATCGTCCCCATTCATCATTCAACTGGTCACGTCGTTCTTCAGCTGAGCGCATNTCAAGAAACTCGAGACGGTTCTGATGACGCACCACGACCACTGAAAGTGCAGAAACCAGCGCGAAGATGCTTAAGAGCCCGATCAACTTCATATCTGNCGACTGGGCGACTTTTGCGCCCANCNCAGGATTGCACTTCGGGCGCGTGGGTTATCTAAAATCTCTCCTTCAGAGGGACGTTGCGGCCTGGACGGGCGCAGGATCACGGGCGATATCTCTTTAGCNCGAATCGGAAGATCTGGNGGAAACGGNTCACATTTTGCGGCATCCTGAAAAAATCTCTTNACCCGCCNGTCTTCCAAAGAATGGAAGCTGATGATGACCAGTCGCCCTCCNGGCTCGAGCATGTCAAGCGCCTGCGGCAACACGGCGTCGAGTTCTGCAAGTTCCTGATTGATGAACAACCGAAGTGCCTGAAATGTTCGGGTAGCAGGATGCTTGCCAGGCTCACGAGTCGGCACGCACGCATNAACCAGTGACGACAGTTCACCGGTCGTGGTCAAGGGTGTTTCATTTCTNGCGTTGACGATCGCCCGGGCAATACGCCGGGCATAACGCTCTTCTCCCAAACGCCGGAGTACGCNGATGAGATCTTCTTCTGATACACCTGCCAGCCAATCCTGCACTGGGATGCCCTGGGAGGGGTCCATCCTCATATCAAGCGGTCCATCTCGCATGAAACTGAATCCCCGCTCGGCGTTATCTAGTTGCGGGGAAGACACGCCAAGATCGAGCACAATTCCAGAAACCTGTCCAGCNATCCCGGCCCGGATCAACTCATCCGAGAGCTTTGAGAACGGCGCCTGAATGACCGTCAACCGGGACTCTCCCTCGNCCCAGTCGCGGGCAATCGCACAGGCCTCGGGATCGCGATCCAATGCGTAGATCCGCCCCTTAGGGCCAAGATGCTTAAACAGGGCGCGGGTGTGCCCACCACGGCCAAAGGTAGCGTCAACCAGAATGCTGCCTTCACTGGGGGCCAGCGCCTTAACCACCTCTGCCGTCATTACCGGGGAGTGGGCTGCGGACAGCACGATGCAGTTTTCCTACAGTGAAAGAGATTCAAGCTCTACCGACAGGCGCTCTTCGCCAGTCTGTACAGCAAGCCATTCGTCACATCTCGCTTTCCACCGGGATTCATCCCAAAGTTCAAACTTGTTACCCTGGCCGATGAGTACGATGTGCTTTTCCAGCGACGCAAACTCGCGAAGGGGCGCAGGAATCCTGACACGACTGGCACTGTCGAGTTCACAGTCAGTTGCATAGCCAATCAGAAAACGCTTTAGTGCCTGAGCGGCGGGGTCAAAACTCGGCAGCTCCACAACCTTCTGCTCCACCCGCTCCCATTCGTCCTGGGGGTAAAGCCAAAGACAGCGCTCTCGAGTATTGTTGACGGTGAGAACGAGTCGTCCCTGACACCGCTCGGTAAGCGGCTCACGATGTATCGTCGGCACAGCAAAACGCCCTTTGCTGTCGAGATTCAAGGTGCTGGCACCTCTAAACATCGCTGACGCTGACCTCCTTCATCTCTACCTTTGCTGTTCTATGCCCTACCGCTACCTGCGGCAGGTATACCTTGGAACAATCCCCGGTCACGCCTCCAAAGAAACCCCGGCCCCGTGAAGGGCCGGGTAATCACCAAAGGAGGATGAGGATTTGGATGGATTAGCCGCCATCCACGGCATCAAAAAAAGTTCCAGGTCTTCTTCTGTCGCTTTTTGCGGCTGTTGGGGAAAAACCTGTTCACGAGATTTTTTTACCCACATTTTTCAGCCCTCTTTTGCCTTTTTTCCCACAAATACCCACTGAGCAACACTATAGGGATCAAGATGTCGGACTGTCAACCCTCAATTGACTGAAAAAACAGTGTTTTTACGAAATGGCCTGACCAGCTTCAGAGCGGCGAAAGGGATGGATCAGCGCATCCCGAGGGAGATTTTTGACGCCTGCAAGAGGTAAGACTTAAAGTAATCTGTGGATAACTATCCTAAGATTCTAATTTACCTACAGAATTGGAGTCGGCCTATAAGCCGGGTTCTGTCTAGGACAACCATTCATCTGGGGCGTACGTCACCGTACGCCTCAAGCGACCTACCCGGACCCAACGCGGGCCGCGCCTTAGGATCCCTATTTGGTCTTGCTCCGGGTGGGGTTTACCCTGCCGCTCCCGTTACCGGGAACGCGGTGCGCTCTTACCGCACCTTTTCACCCTTACCCCGGATCGCCGTTAGACAACCCAGGGCGGTATGTTTTCTGTGGCACTTTCCGTCGGCTCACGCCGCCCAGACGTTATCTGGCACCCTGCCCTGTGGAGCCCGGACTTTCCTCCGCCCTGCTCCGCCGCAAACCTTTAACGGTGTGCAGCAGACTTCAGGACCGCGGTTGCCCGGCCAACTCCAAGTGGCAACTTAAACCGGTCACCATGATTGTGCAAGTTCTTCTCAAGAATCAGTGCCGGCACGATCTGCCGCCCAAAGTATTCTTTTATAAAAGTCATTTTTGCGCCCGCCTGTCAGCCGTGCCGCAATCTCGCTCGCCTTTCTTGGTGGTAGTGCGCTGGATAGAAGCTCGACCAAGAGACTCTCGTCGATCGGTTTCGCACTCGGCGGAGTCTCCACCCCTCTGACAACCAGAACGATTTCTCCCTTGATCTTCTCCGCCTGTTCTCGAAGTCTCGCAGACAACTCTCCCACCGGCGCGCGTTGGACGGACTCGAAGCGTTTCGTCATTTCCCGGCAAAACGCCACCAGGCGGTCTTCACCAAAGATATTTGCGATATCGGTGAGCGTATCCTGCACCCGTTTGGGAGACTCGAAAAAGACCAGCGTGCGCGTCTCCGACGTCAGTGAGCGTAATCGCGTACGCCGCGCTTCGGCACGAGCGGAAAGAAATCCTTCAAAAACAAAACGGTCTGTGGGTAGGCCTGAAATGGAAAGTGCGGCCGTCACTGCGCTCGGGCCCGGAACGGCAATGACCAGCAGATCCAGTGTCTTCGCCTTGTTAACCAACCGATAGCCCGGATCACTGATCATTGGCGTCCCGGCATCGCTAACAAGCGCCATGCGCGCTCCGGATTGCAGCAGAGCAGTGATTCGGGATACCTGACGTGCTTCGTTATGTTCGTGTAGGGAGATCAGTCGTGGCCCCTCCACGCCCAAGTGATTGAGCAGCCCGAGCGTGTGACGCGTATCTTCCGCAACGATGATGTCAGCATCATGAAGTACTTGAGCAGCGCGTGCCGAAATATCCCCCAGATTTCCGATCGGGGTGGCAACCACATACAAAGTGCCCGGCTGTAGAGAAGGGATCGAGACTTTACTCACTATATTGGAATCAGCCGCTCCGGCGGCAATGGAGTCCGCGTTGCACTGACGGAAGGATCAAGTCTATCCGGTATACTGAAAGGATGCCTTGGTACTGCGCTCCGGGATGGATGCACCCCCTGATCGTGGCGTTCGTCGCGGTTCTCGTGTCGGGCTGCGCGGGACTGACCACCCAGAAGATCGCTGAACAGCAGGACCGCCTGAATCGTATCCCAGCGGATCAGGTCAAAGAGGCTAGCCAAGACACAGGCACGGGTATTTCAGCACCTGTGATTAGAGATTTTGCGCGGGCTGAACCACAGTCCTCTGCCTGGGCGTTTCTGGCGCGAGGCCTTGATACTGCTAACCCTCAAGCGCAACTGCTCTTTCTCGCTGCTGCTAAACGTTTTCTGCAAGCCGATCGCTCTGAGCAGGCTGCAGTGGTCCTTACCCAAACCCAGGGTCAAACCGCTGAACCCTGGGTGCTCAACCAGCGCAAACTCCTGACGGCGGCACTTAGGCTCACAGAAAATGTCCCAGCGTCGGCCTGGCATTTACTGGCCGATACCGAGGATGCAGACCTCGATAACGGTCAGTGGCTGATGCTATACGATCTCAAACTTCAAAGCTTGTTTGCCCGGGAAAAACACCAGGAGGCACTGGCACTGATCAGAAGTCTGCCCCGTAAAGACAGCGTATCGGCAGAATTTGATGTTTTGCTGCGGAGGGTATTTGACCGGCTGTTACGGCTTACCGCCGAACAGCTTGATCTTCTGCAATTGCACCCTGATCTCGTCCAAGAGGATAGAGCCTGGATTGATCTTGCAAGGGTTTATGGTAGCGCGGGATGGGAACTCGAAGTCTTGCGTCAGGAACTGGACGCCTGGACAGCCGATAATCCTACACATCACGCCACCCCGATGGCAAGAGGCCTGTGGCCCGAAACCTGCGCCTTGACGCCATCGTCCCAACTGGCTTTGCTGCTGCCGATGACGTCTTCTTTCAGCAAGGCGGCCTCTGCATTTCATGATGGAGTAACGTATCTTCATGAGCGTGAGCGTCCTTCCGCAAGACCGGTCATCAAGCTTTACGACTTCGGTACGGACCTTGAAGCGGTCGGGGCTATCTACAAGGAAGCCATTGACGCAGGAGCAGATCTCGTGATTGGACCGCTCGGGCGTGATGCAGTGTCCAAGCTGTTGGCCGACTCAAAACTACTCGTCCCAACGCTGCTGCTAGGTCCTGAAGATGGCCGATCGCAACCCAATGCGTTCTTTGTGGATCTTTCCCGCCGCGTTGAAGCGCGGTCACTCGTTACCCATGCGCGATTGCGGGGCTTGAAACACGCCCTGGTTCTGCATAGTCCAAGCCCGGCACACAGGGTAGCCGCCGACACCGCGATAACTGTATGGCAGCAGCAAGGTGGGATCATTGCCGATACGGCCGTTTTGGATCCACAACTTAGCGACTACTCTGCAATCATTTCGCGTTTGCTTGGGCTGAACCAAAGCCGGTACCGTATAGAGGCCCTGCAGAAAGTCCTGACCGATTCACTCCCTGTGACGGTCTTGCCGAACATCCGTCAGGACCTGGACGTTATTTTCCTCTTCACCGATCGAGGTACCGCCCGACTGCTCAAACCCCAGATTGACTTTCACCACGGAGGCAAGTTGCCGATCTATTCACAGAACACCATCTTCGAGGGTATGTCGGACGTAGTTAACGATCTCGATCTTGAAGGTGTATTGTTTTCCGATATGCCCTGGCTAGTACGTCAGACCGGCCGTTTCGGACGATCCACTGAAGCTTCGACGACCCTCACCCGTTATCAGGGATCGGCCATCGACCGGCTTTTCGCATTAGGCATGGACGCGTATCGTCTTGGCTGCCATATCCCGAAGAGGCTAGACCGGCCAGACTGGCAATATGCCGGTGCAAGCGGCGCACTTTCCATCGGCATCGACGGGCGCATCAAACGGCATCCTGATTGGGCCACGTTCCGCGGAGGATTGGCTGAACTGTTTGAACCTGTCATCTCCCGATAGCTCGTTTGAAAAATCCCTATGGATAAACCCACGGCAAATACCCATTGGTCAGAGGATTTTGCCCTGGATCAACTGCGGGAGGCTGGACTGGAGTTGCTCGACCGTAATTATCGAACACAGCGAGGCGAAATTGATCTCGTGCTACAGGAGCAATCCACCGTGGTGTTTGTAGAGGTCCGTTACCGCACGAGCAACGCCTATGGAGCGCCCGAGGAGACGGTCGATGCACGAAAACAATCCCGGCTGCAGCTCGCGGCTCAGGTGTTCCTTCAGCAACATCGAGATCCCCACAACACCTATTGCCGATTTGATGTGTTTGCGGTGAGTGGAAAACCACCCGACCACAAGTGGCGGTGGATACAAGATGCGTTCTGAGCCGATAAGATTTGGCCCAACACGCGCCCCAGCGGCCAACCAAAGCTTTAGAATCCAAGCAGCCGTCCAACCTTAGTAGGCAGCCCCCGAATGAACCAGCGAATCGTCGATCACTTCAATCACAGCGCACAAACCGCCCTAGCCAGCGGGGAATCGCTGGCGGATGACATTCTCCGTGCCTCAGAAGCTATGCTCGACACCCTCGACAACGGAGGCAAATTGCTGCTCTGCGGCAATGGCGGATCGGCGACCGATGCTATGCACTTCAGTGCAGAGCTTCTGGTTCGCTTCCAGAAAGAGCGCAAAGCGCTCCCGGCTGTTGCTCTGGTCAGCGACACAGCCACGTTAACGGCCACTGGCAATGACTACGCTTTTGACCAGATTTTCTCACGGCAGATCGAGGCTCTGGCGACATCGGGCGATCATCTCGTCGTTATCACGACATCGGGCAATTCACCCAATATCCTGAACGCGGTTGCGGCGTCACGAGAAAAAGGAGGGGTCAGGGTTACTGCATTAACCGGGCGTGATGGTGGTACCCTGGCATCGATGCTGGATCAGGGGGACTATGAGTTGCGGGTTCCCTCTGACAGCACTGCACGCATCCAGGAGGCTCACGCTATAATTATTCACTGCTTTTGTGATTTGATCGACCAACATTACTGCGGGGAGCATTGATGAAAAAATTTCGCTCTGCCAGAACCTCAAAACCGTTCCGACATTCTATTTTGGCGCTGGCAATCGCCTGCCTTGTCAGCGGCTGCGGCATTGTGCTTGTCACCACCGCCACGGTCATGGCCATCGATGTGGCGCGGGATCGCAGAGGCGCCAGCGTTTACTGGGATGACAACAAAATGGAGCTCGATATCAAACGCTTAATCGGTAAGCAAAAGCAGATTGAGCATGAGCATATAAACGTGACCGTATACAACGGTGTCGTGCTGCTTACCGGAGAGGTGCCTGATCAGCGAGATATCGATACCAGTATCGACGTTGCCAAATCACACCAGGGGTCCCGACAGGTCATCAACCGGCTTGAACTTGCCGGAAAGACCAATCTGAACAGTCGCGCCAACGACGGCTGGATCACAACCAAAGTCAAGACCGCAATTGCAACCTCCGCGCCTGTCGAGTCGACCCGGATTAAAGTCGTTACCGAACGGGCGAACGTCTATCTCATGGGACTGGTCAAACCTGAGGAAGCTGACATCGCAGTGGAGGCAACCCGCTCTGTGACCGGTGTCGTCCGCGTCATCAAGGTGTTTGAGTACATCTAGTTTCTGACCGCTGACTGCGGTGAACAGCGAAGAGAAAATTGTCCTAAACTGGGATACGCTCACTCGGCGGATCAGCGATTTCCCGCGTCCTCTGGTATTCACCAATGGCGTTTTTGATATCCTCCATCGAGGTCACGTCGCCTACCTGGAGGAAGCCGCAGACCTCGGGGCAACACTCCTGGTTGGACTGAACTCGGACCCATCTGTTCAGCAATTGCGCAAAGCGCCAGACCGGCCGATCAATTCCCTGGAAGATCGCCTTGCTGTGATTGCTGCTTTGGGATGTGTCAGTCTCGTCACCGCGTTCAATGACGACACGCCGCTCAAACTTATCCTCCGGGTCCAGCCGGATCACCTGGTCAAAGGCGGAGACTGGGCAACGGATGACATTGTTGGGGCCCAAGAGGTACGCGCCAAAGGTGGGTCAGTCCATAGTCTGCCCTTTCGCTATGAGCGGTCCACGTCAAACCTGATTACCCGCATTCGCGGCAATTAGCATTCTGACAAAGCTGATCCCGAAGGCCGTCTTCAAACGAAGCGCAGCATCGGCTCAAGTTCCGATAGGGCGAGTTCGTAGACACTGCGCTTGAAAGACACGACCTTACGCGGCGGCAGCCAATAATCGACCCACTGCCACCGGTCAAATTCTGGCGCATCGCTGTGATCAAGACAGATTGTGCAATCTGACGCCACTAACTTCATCAGAAACCATACCTGCTTCTGCCCTTTGAACGTGGTACTGCGCGAGCGTAAGCTACCCGGTACATCGTAACGCAACCAATCGCGGGTGCGACCGACCAGTTCCACATTCTCTGGGCGCAACCCGACCTCTTCATAAAGTTCTCGATAGGCTGCCTGCTCGAGTGTTTCCCCTTGTTCAATTCCTCCTTGCGGAAATTGCCAGCCATCATGGCGACTTCGTCGCGCCCAGAGAACCTGACCCGCGCTATTGATGAGCACGATACCAACGTTCGGTCGATAACCGTCAGCGTCAGAAACCGAATGTAACTTCTCGTCCATCAGATAATCCTGAGTCCATTTCCGCCTGGGATCAACTGTTGATTCCCCAAGATTTATACCACACGGGGCCCGTAACCCAGAATCGGACATACATCCTTACAGTCACGGAAATGCCTTCATCGCCTGCAGGGCCGTTTCAGGTATCTGCTTCCCCGGAGGCAGACTTGGCTTGTAACGATGTATACCGGGACTGAAAAAGCGCTTCCAACCGATCGATCGTCTCATCGCAGCTCTCGCCCTGCACAACGTGACGGGTCATCAGGCTGGAGGCTTCATTAAACACCGTGCTCCGATCCAGCATGGGGTAGGTCTTCGTTAAACGACGGATGGCAGCGATAACGCTTTCATCCTCGGGACGCGGGATCTCAACAATCTCGGCGGAGGGTTTCGGTGCAGTCGATCGACGGTCTCTGAGATATTGCGCGAAATCTAGCACGCTCGTGACTTCCGCATCGGTTAATGCTCCAAGCACTGCCCGCAGTTGTCGCTCCTCGAGCTTTGCCATCGGTTCCGGTCCAGCGCGGACTTAGGGCGCTACTTAGCCGCCTGCTTTTCCCCGCAATGCGCCTCGGTGAATTCCAGAAATTCATCCATCGCCCGCAGCCGAAACTTCTGCCTCTGATAAACAATCGAAAATGGTCGGGTCAGTGGCGGGTCGAGACTTAACTTGGAAAGCATGCCGAGTTCCAGTTCCTTGTTGAGCGTTGCAATAGACAGAATCGAGATACCCAGGCCTGCAACCACCGCACTCTTGATGGATTCGGGACTGCCAAATTCCATAGTCAGGTTGAGATCCGAAATATCTCGGCCCGCTGATTGGAGATAGTCAACAATGACATTTCGCGTGCCTGAACCTTCCTCACGACTGATGAACGGATATTCAAGAAGTGCGTCCACACCACTGAGCGGGTTTTCAGTCAGTGGATGTCCAGGAGGGGTCACAATAACGAGTTCGTCATCCCAGCAAACCTTGGACACTAGGTTTTTATTACCTACCGGGCCCTCGACAATGCCGATGTCAATCTCATTACTCTCCACCATGTGGAGAACACCCTCGGTATTGGCTACGTGAAGCCGTACCGCAACCTTGGGAAACTTTGCCTGATACTCACCCAGAATACTCGGGATCACATACTCACCGATAGTGGTACTCGCACCCAGAACCAAAGGACCCAAGACGTCTCCGGTTAACTTGCGGACCTCATTATCCATCTCACTGTACAAGGAGATGATCTGATCAGCGTAACTCTTCACCAGATGGCCCGCCGACGTGAGGCTGATACGGTTGTGGGTGCGGTCGAACAGACGGGTGTTGAAGTAATCCTCCAACTGTCGGATCTGAAAAGTAACAGCAGGCTGAGTCATGTGCAGCGACTCAGCCGCTTTGGTGAAGCTCAGCAGTCTGGCTACCGTTGCAAAGACCTGAAGTCTTCTGTCTGCCATGGGTAAACTCCCTATCTGCCGTTGACTAAATCAACTGACCGAGCCAGATCGCCTGCGTCAGTTTCACGCCGATACCACAGGCGGTCAGTTGATTTTATGGGTTGTAAGCCGGTATTGATAGTATTCTTAACGGCCAGCATCGGATCCCCGAGTCCCGGCCTCGAGCACGAAACGACGAAAGGCCTCGGCAGTGGGTGAGAGGCGCTTGCCTTTGCGAAAGGCCACGTACCAACGGCGCATAATCGGCATCCCCGCAACATCCAGTTTTACCAGCCGCTTAAGGGTGAGTTCCTGCTCGACTGTGTGGGTGGAGACCACCGCAAGACCGAGGCCCGCCTCCACTCCCTGTTTAACGGCCTCGTTGCCCATGAGTTCCATACTCTTTTGATAACTGAATTCCTGGTCGGCAAAAAATCGCTCCATCGCAACGCGCGTTCCAGAGCCTGGTTCACGAACCACAAAGTGCTCGGTTGAAAGGTCCACCAATGAAATCTGCCGCTTCGTAGCCAACGGATGGTCCGGCGGCGCAATCACAATCAACGGATTATCCATGAAGGACTCTGATACCAGATCCAATTCGGCCGGTGGCTTGCCCATGAGCGCCAGATCCGGGAGATTGGCCTCTAGCCGGCTGAGCAATGACTCGCGGTTGGTGACGTCCAGCGAGATTTCCACCGCCGGATTCTTTCTTGAAAAATCAGCGAGAAGCCGCGTGGCGAAGTAATTGACAGTTGATGCGATCGCGACCCGGAGGCGTCCCGAATCCTCCCCGCGAAGATCATTCATCTCTTCCGCCGCCGCTTCAAGGTGGCGCATAATTGTTCGGGCATGCACCAACATGGCATCACCCGCCTGAGTCAGATAAATCTTCTTTCCAATCTGCTCAAACATCGGCAGACCGATTGAACTCTCCATCTGTTTGATCTGCATCGATACTGCCGGCTGCGTGAGATGCAGTTCTTCGGCCGCCCGGGTATAACTGAGATGGCGAGCTACCGCCTCAAATACCTGCAACTGCCGGATCGTGATGTGCATGAAATTCCCTTCTTTTCTCTTGGAGTCCAGATTGGACCTGCGCTTCATTAAATTCTATACTATCAGTATAAGCTTATTTATAAAATACGATGGTTTTGCTTAACCTGATGGATGATATCTCATATATTTCCTAAAGTTACCCTACCTGCAGCACCGGTTTACCAATTTCAACGCCCTTTTCGGAAGAAGATGCAATGTCTACACGCCATCCTGTGATCGCCGTTACTGGTTCATCCGGTGCCGGAACCAGCACGGTTAAAACAGCGGTAGAGCATATCTTCCTTCGTGAGCGGCTGAACGCCACCACCATCGAGGGAGACAGTTTCCACAAATTTGATCGTTATCAGATGCGTGAGGAGGTCGCTAAGGCGCAACAAACCGGTCGTGATCTTAGTCACTTCGGTCCAGATAGCAATCACTTCGAGAAACTCGAGACACTGTTCAAAAGTTACAGTGAGACCGGCACCGGAAAGATCCGCTACTATCTGCACAACGAATCAGAAGCCGCCTCGTACAAACAGAAACCCGGAACCTTTACACCCTGGGAGGAGATAACAGACGAAACCGATCTGCTCTTCTACGAGGGGTTACACGGAGGCGTGGTCCATGGATCGGTCAATATCGCCCAGCACGTTGATCTGCTTGTTGGGGTCGTACCCATCGTCAATCTCGAATGGATTCAGAAAATCCATCGTGATACCGAGAGCAGGGGTTACGAACCGGAGGCGGTGACCGAAACCATTCTTCGACGGATGCCCGATTACGTTCACTACATTGCCCCCCAGTTCTCCAGAACCGATATCAACTTCCAGCGGGTACCGACAGTAGACACTTCGAACCCATTTATTGCCCGGGACATCCCCACACCGGAGGAAAGTTTTGTGGTGATCCGCTTCCGTGATCCCGCCAAGTTTGACATTGACTTTCCCTATCTTCTGGCGATGTTGCACGATTCCTTTATATCTCGACGCAATACCATTGTCGTTCCGGGAGGAAAAATGGGGCTCGCCATGGAATTGATCCTCGCGCCGATCATCGACGCGATGACTAAGAAAAAGAAGGAGTTCGAGCGCAGCGCGCGCCAGAAAGACTACTGAACGGCCGCCTCAAGACGTCGGGCCGCATGACCTGTGTCAAGCACCTGGCGAACTGTTTCTGCAGCGGCAGCTGGATCTGGGCAGCGTCCCAAGCGGCACAGACATAGCGCCGCCCCATAAACCAGACTGTCACGTACGGGCCCGGCTTCGCCAGCCAGGGCCGCAAGCCCTGCCGTTGCCGCTGCCTGCGACAGCGCATCTGCGTCGATAGATCCCTTAATCTCATCGGTCGCTTCCTGAGCCGGCAAATTCTCCGGCAGCGGAACAGCCCGATCCGGGGATTTAATGGCGTAATCAGCAGGATCAAGCCTGATCTCAGTATCCGACCCTTCGTCCCCGTAAGAGAACAACTTCGAGGGCTGATTGAGGGAGGGAATCACCCCGCCCTCTACACCCCGTACGATAATCGCCGAAGCATATCCCGATGAGCGGGCCAATGCCATATAGATCGGCGGGTACGGTTTATGGACATAACCGGTGACAAGGTGCGTCCGTTTGGCGCCGCGGACAGGACCGAGCAACACTTCAAGTGTGGTGAGACACGGTCGCTTCACGATCTTTGTTCGTAACGACACCAGATCGTGTAACTTTGGACAGGCCACTCGCTGATCCACATACGCCCACCCAACCTGCTCGTTCGCAAGCTGTAGAGCCGCCTCCTCAGGACTCAGATCAACGTTGACACGGGCTGCGCGCAGTACTTTGCGATGGGTGGCGCCGTATTTAGGGCCAACCGATTCCGCGCCGTTGCTGATCGTTGCCACTCCACAGGCCGCCAACACCGGTGGAAGAAACGGCGCTGCGGGCAGCCCTCGGGTAAAGCCGTCGAAGGGATCAGATAAGTCCAGTACATCGTCGACCGTGGTTCTGGCCTGATGGGTATGCTCCAACAGTGCATCGAACACGCCCAGGTTTTCAGGCATCGTCTCACGCTTCATCCGAAGAGCGATCAAGAAGATAGCAGCTTCGACCGGATCCGCATCACCCGAAAGGATGCAGCGCATACCGTCCCTTGCCTCCTCCCGGGACAAATCCTTGCTCAACTCGGGTCCGGTCGCGATTTTCTGAATATACTGACGCATGGTCATGAGATGGTGACTGCCTGGCGTTGCGATAAACGATAATTCCTGATTGGCACATAGTGTAATACCCTGATCATGAGAGCCTCCATATCCAATTGGGTAGTGACAGTCAGGAAAAAGTTGCAGGGACAGCGGAATTGTTGGCCCCTTTCTACAGAAAAACCACACAGATTATCAATATGGATACAAGAGAAGAAACAGAAATGAAGCTGTCAAGCGGAGTCGCAGCGTTTGAGGCCAAGCAGTTCACTCAGGCCATGAAGCTGTTAAGCCCACTCGCCCAAACCGGTTTAGCCGACGCGCAATATCGGCTTGCCATCATGCACCAGAATGGTCTTGGTGTAGTCCGCAATGAGCTGCTGGCCTACAAGTGGATGAAAAGTGCCGCGCAGCAGGACTATGGACCTGCTCTGCACGGGCTCGGCTTTATGTATATGGACGGAGACTGTATAGCGCAAGACGATGCCCGAGCATTACAGTGGTTTGAGGCTGCAGCGGAGCAGGGCCTCGAAGGGGCTATGGTTGCACTCGCGCAGATGCTGGAACAGGGCCGCGGCACCGCAGCGGATCCAAAAAGGGCCAAAGCCTTATACAAGCAGGCGGGGTTTTGACCTTCGTCAATTGAGTTGAATTCGCTCCCCAAAGGGTACCGATTCGCGACCCTTTACCAGCCAGATGACGGGAAAAACAGGGGGGGTCTCCGGAAACCGGCCCTTGGCATCAGTAAAATAAATCAGCAGGTCCGGCGCCGAGTCCATGTCATCCGCCCATTGGAACACCGGAGAAAAATCTGTTCCCCCCCCTCCGGCAAGTGATGCGGGTGCCATAAGCGGTTCCCAGGGCTCAAATACCTGCGGCGAATCTGGAGAAAGTTTCGCATCACAGTAAACCAGACTGACCCGCGCTTTGACCTGCCCTTTCAGTGCATCCACTTCACTCACAAATTCTGACATTTCGCTAGTGGAGATAGAGCCGCTGGTATCTACTGCCACCGCCACATTGATGATGCCGCTGCGCAGTGCCGGTAGTATCGCCTCTCCCTCGCGCCGACCCGGACGGGCATAATCAAAATCATCCCTTGAACGCATACTCATATAGCGTGCCAGCAGATTTCTCCAGGGCAAAGCGGGTGCGATGAGGTGGTCCACCAGTCGCGCAAGGGCTCCGCTTAGGCGACCGGCCTGAGCCGCCTGTTGCGCTGCCCCCGCGAGCCGCTCGAGCCACTGTTGCTCCAATTGCGCACGTTCAGTCGGATTGAGGGCCTGTGGCGGAAGCACGGTGTCTGCCGCATGGTCTGAATGGTCTTGCGGTCTACGCTGAGACTGACTCTGACCCTGCGGCTCAGCGTCATAGAGATGGCGGTCATGTGGCTCCTCTTCAGGGTTATCTTCCAACATCGGGTAAATCTCTTCGGCGCTCAATCCTGAGTAATCCGGCAGGTAGAGGACATCGGGCGGAGGAGTCAGTCCATCGTCTATCAACAGCGGATTGACCGCTAAATCGCAGGCGATATCCCAGCGGCGTTTGTCCCGGTGCTGGCGCCTTGAAAAATGGGCAAGCGCGCAATGGAGCGCTTCATGTGCGAGCGCGAACTCGATCTGCGACAAGGACAGACTATCGAAATATTTAGGATTAAAATAAATTTGGCGCGCATCCGTGGCCGTCGTCGGACACCAGGGCGCATCCGTCGCCTGCATCGGAAGACGTAAGACCAGTGCGCCGAGGAAGGGTCGATCCAGAATCAGGCGGGACCGTGCTGCGCTGATGCGGGCCCGATCGTCGTCACCAGCGCTTTGCATGAGTGAGGGATCAGTCCTGAGCCAACATGACGTCAGCGACCTGCCTTGCCCAGTCGGGAAACCCCGGTGCAGCGAAAAGTGGCGGACCTACCGCGCGGTGAAGATCAGAAACGAGCATGACCCCCATTTCTTTCTGAGGAAATCTCCCCGCGTAATCAAGTACTCGGGAGTAAAGATCGGGCGCGCCGGGATCTTCACCGATCTGCGCTGCCCGACCCACCAACGCCGCGGCAACGGCGTACTGAAGGTCAAGGTCTTCGGGAACCGTCGACAATTCACCTGCCAAAATCGCATCGATATCTGGGAGTTGATCCAGATTGCGGATGAAAGCATGCAGTTCGATTCCCGCAGCAGGCCCGACACAGGCCTGTAGTGCCCCGCTTAACATATCGGGATGCTGTACAAACTTCTGGAGTGCGCGGTGCGCAAATTCCCACGACCGTGGTGAAGGAAACGCGACCGGATTCTGTACCGGATCAAAATCAAAGAGCAGGTCGGGACGAAAACGCAGAAACCCGATCACGCGCTCATCAACTCCCGCCTGATACGCCCAACGGACCCAGTCATCCAGATTGATATCCACATCGTAATGACTGAATCGGTTTGCGAGTGGCGCGGGCATTGCATATGTCACGCCGCGATCTCCTTGCCGGTTTCCAGCAGCGACAATTGCCCACCCAGCCGGAACTTCATAGTCACCCAGCCTTCGGTCCAGGATCAACTGATAAGCCGCAGCCGATACGCTCGGCGGCGCCGACGTAATTTCATCCAGAAACAGTATCCCCTGCGGGCCGTGACGGTCCTGATCGGGCAACATGGAAGGTATGGCCCACTCCACGCGCTCGTTGACACGAAACGGAATCCCCCGCAGATCGCTCGGCTCGAGTTGGGAAAGCCGGATGTCGATCAGCGGCAAACTGTCATCCGCCGCCACCTTGGCGACGATCTGGGATTTCCCTACCCCGGGTGGACCCCAGAGCATAACTGGAGTATGCGACCGCTCTCCCAGGCTCGCAATTTCACAGCAGAGAAGTTTTTCAAGATGGATGGGGCGCATAACACCTGCCTGAAAAGCTGCAGTTACGGATATGCGAAGTGTATATCAGTCGTTTCAAAACCAAGTGATCATCAGTCCGCAGATGCTTGCACCTCAACTATCGCCACCTGAATATTTCTCTTGGGATAGAAAACAAGAGCCACGACAGCACCTCGCGTACTACACTTACCTCATGGACGCCTTGCCGATTTTTCTGAAACTGCGCAACACCCCTGCCCTCGTGGTGGGAGGGGGTTCGGTCGCCGAGCGCAAGATTGACCTGCTGCTGCGGGCTGGCGCGCGTGTCACAGTCGTTGCGCCCAGAATTGGTACCACGGTCCAAACGCTGGTCGACCAGCAGAAGCTCAGTTGGATCGAAAGTCCTTTTGAACCAACTCATTTGAATGAAATCCTGATCGTTATCGCCGCCACCGATGACGTCCGTGTGAACAAAGTGATATCCGATCAGGCCCGCGAGAAAAACATTCCCGTCAACGTTGTGGATCAGCCGGATCTGTGCACTTTCACGGTACCGTCTATCGTAGATCGCTCACCCGTGATCATCGCGATTGGAACCGGCGGCGCTTCCCCGGTGCTTGCTCGTATGTTGAGGACCCGGCTGGAGACATTAATCCCAGCGGCCTATGGCCGTCTTGCGGGTATTGCCAGAGAATTTCGGGATCAGGTCAAGGTCACGCTGGGTTCGGTTGATTCCCGGCGGGGCTTCTGGGAAGCTGTGTTCCAGGGGCAGGTGGCTGAACTCGTCTTTGCTGGCAAGGAGGGTCAGGCCCGTGAAGAACTTAGGCGGATGATCCAGGCAACGGACGATGCCGAATTTGAACGTGGTGAGGTCTATCTGGTCGGTGCCGGACCCGGCGATCCCGATCTCTTGACCTTTCGAGCCCTGCGTCTGATGCAGCGGGCCGATGTGGTTCTGTATGACCGGCTCGTGGCCCCGGCCATTGTTGATCTGGTGCGCCGTGATGCTGAACGCATATTCGTCGGCAAAGAAAAATCCAACCATGTGGTTCCCCAGCCCGAAATCAACGAACTGCTACTGCGCCTGGCCCAGCAGGGAAAGCGGGTGCTGCGACTGAAAGGTGGCGATCCATTTATCTTCGGAAGAGGGGGTGAAGAGATCGAAGACCTTGTGCGTCACAACATACGCTTTCAGGTCATCCCGGGAATTACGGCAGCAGCCGGATGTGCGTCTTATGCCGGCATTCCTCTCACGCATCGGGATCACGCGCAGTCGTGCCTTTTTGTCACAGGCCATCTCAAGGACGGCAGTGTCGACCTAAACTGGAATGCCCTATGCCAGCCACGCCAGACCGTTGTGGTCTATATGGGATTGACGGGTCTCGAGGTGATCTGCCGCGAGATGATCCGCCATGGTCGAGAACGCTCCACCCCAGCGGCCCTCATACAACAGGGCACTACTCTCAATCAGCAAGTCATCACTGCAACACTCGAGAGCCTCCCTGATGCAGTCGCCGCCGCACAGGTGGAAGCGCCCACACTGCTGATTGTGGGAAGCGTCGTCACACTGCATGATGCACTTGCCTGGTTCAACCCGGACAACACCCCGCCGGAAGGTCTAGCGCTTAACGAGCCGGGAAGGGGTTCCAACGATGGCCTTTGATAAACGAAAGTCCACCCAAGGTACGTGGGTCGACATCGGCGCTATTGAAGATCTCCCGCCAGGGACAATGAAGCGCTATGACCTCGAACAACATCGCATCCTCGTCGCCAATGTCGAGGGTACTCCGTTTGCGGTCGCCGACACCTGCACCCATGAGGACGCCTCACTCTCGATGGGCGCTCTTCAGGGAGATAAAGTGAAGTGCCCACTTCATGGCAGTCGATTCTGCTTAAGGGACGGGCAAGCAATGGATGAACCGGCAGAGGTCGATCTAGAGTGCTACCCCGCCCGCTTCACCGCTGGTCGACTGGAAATCGTCTTTTAGCTGCGACGTCGTATAACGCCTCAAAATATCTCGGCTTGCACACGGCAGTCAATCAATGCGAGACCGAAGACCCATCCTCAGGCACGGCTGCGCCGAATTCACATAAGGCCCTCAGCAATTCCGCGCGTTCCCGAATCACAACCGCCTCAACGAGACCCTGTTTTTCCTCCGGGGAAAAAGGCAGACTGCTCGCCAGGGTGTCAATCAACTCAGACGCCTGCAGATGATCAAGCGCGCTCCAGTCGACCGACAGATTACGTCGCTCGGTAAAGCGCTTTGCTGCGGCAATAATCGTGGTGGAGTCGATCCCATCCTCCTGGGTATCGAGGTCGTGACCGAACCGTCCCCAGGAGACCTGAACCCGGCGATAACCATTTTTCATTTCCACTTCATCGACAATATCGAAGCGGCAAACGCCTGCGAGAATGATCAATAAACGATTGTCCCGGGTCTCGCTGAAACTGACGATGCGCCCTGCACAACCGGTATCATGTAATTCAGGCGCCTGTACTTGGCTGTCGCTTTTGGGCTGAACCATACCGATGAGTCGCGATCCGGCAATCGCATCAAGCGCCATGTTCAGATAGCGGTCTTCAAAAATGTTGAGCGGTAACTGCCCATTAGGCAGAATCACGGCGCCCGCCAGTGGAAATACGGGCATAACATCGGGAAGTTCACTGAAGTCGTGAGTAAATCGGTTTCGCATTGTTTTATCTAAGGTTTTGTCGGGTCAGTTTGAATGGAGTATTAGGAAAATGCTGTCTAGAGTCTGTGAAACGATTTTCGTCTAAATAGAACGGCCAATATAAATCATGTCAAAAATTGCAGTTATCGGGTTTGGATCGCTTCTGTGGGATCTTGATGATCTGGCACCCAAAGTCTCGGGAGAATGGAAAATGTATGAAGGTCCCATCCTGCCGCTGGAATTTTCGCTGGTATCGCGTAAACGTCATTACGCTCTGGCCTTGGTAATTGACTATGGGGACGGCGCACCATGTCCCACTTGTGTCATTGACAGCGTGCGTTCCGAAATCGGTGCCGCAATCGTCGACCTCGCTAACCGTGAACGGATGGAGCCCACTAACATCGGCTTCGTTGATCGCAATACCGGCGCATCTCACAGTCACAGAGAAGAAACCCGCAACACTTTCTGGAACTGGATCGAAGACAGCACCTATGACGGAGCGGTGTGGACCGATGGTGAGCGAAACTTTGAGGCTCTGACCGGCAGGGCCTTTAGCCTAAAAACTGCGCAGGATCATCTTCGGTCTTTGCAGGGAATATCCCTGGAGGAGGCAAGACGTTATATCCGTAATGCTCCAGCGCGTGTCGAAACCCCGCTGCGCCGGGCCTTGGAAGGCGCCCCCTGGTGGCATAATGATCCCAAATCTTGATCCCGGAATCAGCGCAACCCGGGGTTTGAGCGGATGAACTCCCAGTACATCGGACGTTTTGCGCCTTCGCCTACCGGCGAACTGCACCTCGGATCCCTGGTTGCTGCAGTTGCCAGTTATGCCGATGCAAAACACCACAGCGGGAGTTGGCTGCTGCGGATCGATGACATAGATCAGCCCCGAAAAGCTGATGGCTCATCAGAATCAATCATCACAACACTTAACGCTTTTGGATTTAAGTGGGACGGCCCCATACGATGGCAATCCCAACGCGAAGGCAGTTATCGGAAGGCTGTCGCTTCTTTACGGGAGCGTTCCCTTGCCTACCCCTGCCGCTGTTCACGGCGACAGATAGAAAAGATGGCTCAACCGGGGGTGGAAGGCATGATCTACCCTGGTACCTGTCGACAGTGGGACGGCGAGGGAGCGTCGCAGGTATCGATCCGAATGCTGACTACGTCAACACAAACGAGTGTACCCGACCGGATCCTTGGCCGGATATCCCATAACCTGAAAGAAGATATCGGTGATTTTGTGATCTTCCGTGCTGACGGGGTCACGGCTTACCAACTCGCTGTTGTTGTTGACGACTATCTGGACAATATCACCCATGTCGTCCGCGGCGCGGATCTGACACTCTCCACCCCAAGACAGGTCTATCTCCAGCGCCAGCTCGGCTACCCGACCCCCCAGTATGCTCACATTCCACTGGTGCACGATCACAAAGGTGAAAAAATCAGTAAAAGCGATGGCGCCAACCCAATTGATGCTGCGCAACCGTTATTGGCGCTGCATGTTGCCTGGGGTTTTCTGAAGCAGCGCCCCCTGACAGAACCGATGGCCAGTGTTGATGATTTCTGGAACGCCGCAGCGAAAGCCTGGCGTATTGAAGCTCTGCAAGACGCCATAGCCGAACGCTCTAATATCAACAGCTCATGACACGCCTTGATGAGGTGAGACAATTCTGGTTTGCGGATGCCTGCGTTTTTCCTGCCTCGCTGCCGGGCCACCAGGCTCGCTGGTTCACGCCTGATGCC
>NHDO01000093.1 GCA_002171735.1 Proteobacteria bacterium TMED61
GATGCTGAATCAAGAAGGAAAACTGATCGGCGACTTTACTGTGGGACGACTCGATGACCGCCGGTTCTTCATCTTCGGTTCCGGCATGGGCGAGGAATATCACATGCGCTGGTTCGAACAGCATCTCCCTGCTGATGCCAGTGTCCGAATANACGCTCACGGCATGGGACTACTGGGATTATCCATTGCCGGCCCTAAAGCCCGGAATCTCCTCTGCCGGCTCACGGATGATGATGTCTCAGCGGAGGCGTTCAGGTTCATGGACTTTCGCTCTTTGGATCTTGGCTTAATTCCCACTCTCACCGCACGGGTGAGCTTCACAGGAGACCTCGGTTACGAATTTTGGGTCCGCCCCGAATTTCATGCGCGACTGTGGNACGATATCCTGGAAAAAGGCGAGGATCTTGGAATCCGGCCATTTGGNTCNCGCGCCATGCGNTCGATGAGCCTNGAGAANGGCTTCGGCTCCTGGGCAACNGAATANCGGCCGATTTATGGCCCTTTTGCGGCGGGTATGGGCCGTTTTGTCAGTCTTAACAAGGGAGANTTCATCGGCCGGGAATCTGCGTTGCTGGAAAACGAGCAAGGACCTGAAAAAAACCTCGTCACTTTCACGGTGGATGTTNCTGATTGCGACGTAATGGGTAACGAACCCATTTATCAGAACGACAAGATCGTGGGTTACGTGACGTCCGGCATGTATTCACATTTNGTTGATCAGTCNGTGGCGCTAGGNTATGTNCCCGCCGNCCTCGCCAACCACACCGGCAGTGGCGCNTTTGATATCGAGATTCTCGGCGACATGCGCCCGGCCACCATTGTCCCGCAGGCGCTGTTTGATCCTGATGCGTCTCGTATGCGGGGATGATGAGGCGACAGTCCACGATGCCGACAAATCCGCCTAATGTTTTGCTGATCATGGCAGACCAGCTCGCACCGCAGTTTCTCCCCTGCTATGGCCATCCGCTGGTTCGGGCGCCAGCGCTGCAGCGTCTTGCTGAAGAAGGCGTGGTCTTCGATGCCGCCTATACCAACTCCCCGCTTTGCGCGCCATCACGCTTTGTCATGATGAGTGGTCGGTTGCCGAGCAAGATCGGCGCCTGGGATAACGCGGCCGAGTTCCCCGCCGAGATTCCAACCTTTGCGCACTATCTGGAACACCTCGGCTACCGGACNTGTCTTTCTGGCAAGATGCATTTTGTAGGACCGGACCAACTGCACGGCTTTAGTGAGCGGCTCACCACCGACGTATACCCNGCGGATTTCACCTGGCACCCCGAGTGGGATCATCCCGAAAAACGCCTCGACTGGTTTCACAACATGGAAGTCGTCANCAAGGCCGGNCCTTGCGTNCGATCGATGTATCTTGATTACGATGATGAGGCCGTCTTCAAGGCAAGACGTTANCTGTTTGAACGTGCCCGTGAGGATGCNGNCGAACCCTTCCTGCTAACGGTGTCGCTAATCCAGCCGCATGATCCCTATCTCTGTCGTCAGCGCGAATGGGATCTTTATGCCGACGAAGAGATCGACCTGCCGAAACGGTCACCGGCAGATGCCTGCGATCCCCACAGCCAGCGCTTGCGCCATAGCTATGGCGCCTCGGATGTCGACTTGGATGACGACACGATTCGTAANGCCCGGCGCGCCTATTACGGATCGATCAGTGACATCGANAACAAAGTGGCTGACCTTCTGCAGACGCTTAAGGAGAGCGGTTTTGAAGACAACACGATTGTCATCTTCACCTCCGATCACGGNGACATGCTGGGTGAACGTGGTATGTGGTTCAAGATGTCTTTTCTGGAACATTCGGCGCGGGTACCGTTGATCGTTCATGCCCCTTCGCGNTTTGCGTCCCGNCGTGTCGGCGCAGCAGTCTCACTAGTCGACATCATGCCGACGCTCGTCGATCTCGCGACCGACGGCACTGGAGTCGACTATGTCACCCCCATTGAGGGGCGGTCACTCGCACCGCATCTTGCGGGCGATGCGGGCCATGATGAGGTCATCGGCGAATATTTCGGAGAGGGTACCGATACGCCGATTTTCATGATTCGCCGCGGCNCCAGCAAGGCCATCTATTCCGACAAGGATCCTCTGCAGCTTTTTGATCTCGCGAGTGACCCGGATGAAATCCAAAACCTGGCGCAGGACTCGGNTCAACAAAACGCCACGCGAGNGATCANAGACGAGATCACCGGCCGCTATGACACCAGCGCGCTGACGGAAAGGATTCTGGAGAGTCAACGCCGNCGAGCANTTTTGAAAACCGTTATGGGGCGCCAGGCTCTTGCNTGGGATCATGAACCGTTGGGTCATGCGGGCGAATCTTATATTCGAAACTCGCTGCCAATTTACGAACTTGAAAAACGCGGCCGGTTCCCGCCGGCCTGACAGACAAGGGTAAAAGCTTCTGAGTNCGTACGCCCACCTTTTGTCGCCGCTTGATATCGGACCGATTCAGGTCCGTAACCGCGTGCTGGTTTCAGCCCATGTTCCCGGCTTTGCCGAGAACAACAAGCCNGGCGAGCAATACGTCGCATATCATCGTAACTATGCCCAAAACGGGGTTGGCCTTCAGATTACGGGCGGNACCCCGGTACATGAATCCGGGCTGCTGAGCGTCAACAAAGACAGTCTCTGGAACCTTAACGATGACATCATTCCGGGTTATCGNGCCCTCGCNGATGCGGTACACCAGGAAGGTGGCNGCATTCTTGCCCAGTTGGCGCACAGCGGTGGGACCGTCCTGATCGGTCAACCCGGGCGGGAAAGCTGGTCTGCATCTACGATTCGTTCGGAGACGACCGGTAACATCTCTCATGAAATGACCCTCGGCGAGATTCAGGAGGTGATTGATGCCCATGTCAGCGCTGCCCAGCGGGTCGCGGCGGGCGGTATGGACGGTGTTGAGATTCTTGGTGCATTTGGATTCCTGCCCCAGGCCTTTCTNTCTCCNCTGACCAACCGACGTACCGATCATTANGGCGGCGCGCTTGAAAACCGTATGCGCTTTCTGATGGAACTGCTGGAAGCNGTAAAAGGCGCACTGGGACCGGATTTTGTTCTGGGCGTTCGCCTGCCTGGCGATGAATTTGAACCTGGCGGACTCGACCTTGCTCAGATGAAGGAGATCTGCAGCCTGGTGAGTGCTAGCGGACTGGTGGACTACTTCAACATCATCGCCCATACCAATATCACGCATCTTGGCCGAGCACGCCACTGGTCCCCTACACCCACNCCCCATGGCGTCTTCGTGGACCTCGCGGCAGCGATCCGCGANGTGGTAGANGTTCCCGTGTTNACGGTTGGCAGGATCGTGGACCCCGCCCATGCGGAAGATATCCTTGCGAGAGGTCAAGCNGACATGGTGGGTATGACCCGCGCCCANATCTGTGACCCTGAGATTCTTCCCAAGATCCAGGGAAAGATAAAAAGCAACGTGCGCATCTGCGCCGGCGCCAATGTCTGCATTGCCAGTCGATACGCCGGAAAACCCATTCGCTGCATCCAGAATGCGTCGCTGCCAACTCCGGGGGCTGTNCTTTCGAAGGCACAGCAACCNAAGGACGTTGCCGTGATCGGTGCAGGCCCCGCCGGGCTNGAGTGTGCCCGCATCGCGGCCGAGCGCGGGCATCGGGTCACCGTGTTTGAGGCTACGAACCGGGCNGGNGGGCAACTCGCACTCTGGGCCAGTGCACCGTCCACCAAGGAACTCGGGCGGGTAATTGACTGGCGGCTGGATGAACTTGATCGACTTGGCGTATCCATCGACTTCAACCGAATCATGGAGCGACAGGATATTCTGAATCTCGGTACAGATGTGGTCGTCATCGCCACCGGGGCCATGGATTCCTGCAGAGAATTTGCGGGCACAGCGGGTATCGAAGTGATCTCACCTCACGAACTGCTGGGCGGNCTTCCTTTGACAGCCAGCCGCGCGTTGGTTCTTAACGAGGGCCGCGGTCAAGCAGGACTTGCCGCAGCGGAAGCGCTCTTGCATCAGGACATTGCAACCGAGATCGTCACCTCAGATATCGCTGTGGCGGCTGATATTGACCCTACCAACCGGTCCGCATGGTACGAACGGCTCGGCAAGAAGAACTGTCTCTTCACCGCCGCCCACATTGTCGATTCGGTAGACAGGCAAAAGNTAATCTTACGCAACGTTTTTGACGACCGTCTCAGCACCCGCGAGGGAATTGATCTTATTGTGGACTGGCCCGGATGCCAGGCCAACGACGCACTGATTAACGACTGGGAGGAGCACGCATTAGAGGTGGTATCCATCGGTGACTGCCGTGCACCCCGCACCGTCGAAGTCGCCATCAGCGAGGCCGCAGCGGCTGCCAAGGCGCTCTAGGACCGGATCATCAGTTTCGGCTTACCGGTCCCCCTAATGATATTTCAGCTGCCACTCGGCTTCGGGGAGTAAAAAAGTAAAACCACAGCACCCGCTTTACTGCCTGCTGTGTGCAGCGCGCCCGGAGCGCGGACGATAAAATCACCTGGGCCGTAGACGTGGTCCTGATCATAGAACGAGCCTTCCAGTACATAAATCTGTTCGTACTCGCTATGGCCGTGCATTTCAGAAAATGCCCCGGCATCGACCTTCATCAACCAGGTCCGGATACCCTGGCTCTCGTCTTCTATCAACGGCTTCACCCAAAAGCCCGGAGCATCACACCCCTGCCAGGACATCTCTTCNGATTTAAGCATCAACGACTCAGAAGCCGGCAACTTAAGCGCCACTGCCTTTTCGGAAGCCTTAAATATTTCACTCATCTTTCGTGCTGTATCCCGCCCTCATCGGGGCATCGTCTTGTGAGTCCCGAAACTTTGCACCCTAATTTAAGCATAGGCCCTACTATTAAAGAGAGATGAACTGAAAGATCTACAGGGAGTCTTTGCCCGNATAGGCTTTGAAGTTANACTCACATGATGGGAAAAGACCTTACTGTTCAATGGCAAACGCTTATCGATGCCGTCTCGGGTTACGGTCTTGAACTCATCGCGGCGCTTGTTATCCTGGTTTTCGGCTGGTGGCTTGCCGGCCGGGTGCAAAAACTTATCCTGCGTGCGCTGGATCGCCTACCGCGCATGGATGCCACCCTCAAGCCCTTTCTTTCGTCGCTCGCACGCTACGCGATTATTGCGGTCACGCTGGTGGCCGTGCTGGCACGCCTTGGCGTCCAGACCACATCGATTATCGCAGTACTCGGCGCGGCAGGTCTCGCCATCGGTCTTGCCCTGCAGGGCACCCTGCAAAACATTGCCGCCGGCATCATGCTGTTGCTTCTGCGACCCTTTCGAGTCGGAGACTACATCGACGCTGGCGGAATCTCGGGCACAGTGGACGAAATCGGCCTGTTCACCACTGATATGACAACTTTTGACGGGGTTTACCGCTCCGTCCCAAACGCTTCACTTTGGAACACATCGATCCTCAACTACAGTCGTCTGCCGACCCGGCGCATGGATGTACCGGTCGGCATTGCCTATGAAGACGATGTGGAACGTGCGATGGCGCTGCTGCTTGACCACCTGAAACAGGACAGTCGGNTTCTGAGCGATCCTGCACCCCAGGTACTGGTNACNAACCTCGGTGAATCNTCNGTNGANCTCAGCCTNCGCTGCTGGNCNGANNGAAGCAATTTCTGGACGCTAAAATTTGAACTGAACAAAAATGCCAAACTCTGGCTGGATGCCGCGGGAATCTCCATCCCCTTCCCCCAACGCGATGTNCATCTNATCTCCACATCAGAGGCNNGCGNCGCNAACCNAACANAAAGCTGNCTATTTACNGGCGNTACTAGAGCGCATCCTGATCAGTCTCGCCGGTGCGGATACGCAGGATGCGTTCAACNTCATAAACAAAGATCTTGCCGTCGCCGATCTTCTCGGTTCGTGCAGCACCAACAATGGCGTCGATCACCTGATCCAGGATGGCCGAATCAACCGCCACCTCGAGCTTGACCTTGGGCACAAAATCCACCACATACTCAGCACCCCGATACAGTTCAGTATGGCCTTTCTGCCGACCAAAGCCTTTGACCTCTGTAACAGTCATGCCNTTTATACCGACCTCCGCNAACGCATCACGTACGTCGTCNAGNTTAAATGGCTTAATAATCGCAGTNACAAGCTTCATCGTGAACTCCTGCCGGNTNGGCCAATAGTGTCTGTTGCCGGATTAACCGTTTTTACTTTTCAGGCNACTTTGAGCNTCNNATTATCGCAAAGNTCCNCTTAGNNCACATTNCTNATCNCGTCATTGTTGTAGGGNCCATAGAGTAAAANGCGGACCNGGAGTATGATTNGCCCGANCNTAAATTATGCATCGTCTGCGCTAAATTCNNANTCTGACCACCATCTGATTATTNGGCTTNCCACAGACTCAACCACCCTTTGAGTTCATGTCCGGTTTTGAAGTGCTATGNCATACACCTCTTATCTAATTGATCCCGAAGAACTTGAGGGAGTGCTCGCAGACCCGGCGGTTCTGGTGATTGACCTCNGTAAGGCTCAGACCTANGCGCAGTTNCATATTCCGGGCGCCATGCACCTGGANTATTCACTNCTGANTGCCGGTACTCAGCCGGCACCGGGGCTGCTNCCCCCGGAAGAGCGGCTATCGAATCTTGCCGGTATACTGAAACTGGATACTGTCTCGAGGATCATCGCCTATGATGACGAAGGCAGTGGCGGTGCAGCCCGGCTTGCCTGGACGCTTCACTATCTGGGATTTGACTCGGTCCAGGTGCTAAACGGCGGACTGCACGCCTGGCGCAACGAGGGCCACCCAATAGACAACAAACCGGTATTCCCTGATACCTCGGCAAGCCTGCCGCTCGCATCAAGAAATCCTGCGGTCCTGGCCGACCGGGCATACATCCTGGAACATCTAGGCAGTCAATCAGTTGCCCTACTTGACGCCCGTACTCCCGAAGAATATTCAGGAATAAAGACTCGCGCGGCCCGCGGTGGACATATCCCCGGAGCCGTCAATCTGAACTGGCTGGATACTATGGACCGAAACCACAACCTGCGATTGAAACCCGCCGAGTTACTGATCGAAGCCTTAAGCGCGCTTGGCATCAGCCCCGAGCAGGAAGTGATCACCTACTGCCAAAGCCATCATCGCTCGGCACACGCGTGGCTGATGCTGAAATCGCTCGGCTTTTCGCAGGTTCGGGGCTATGCCGGCTCCTGGTCAGAATGGGGCAATGACCCTAGTGTCCCCATAGCAACTGGTACCTCAGCATGATCATAATCTTGCGCTCTGATAGCTCTCTCGATACCGCCGAGGGAAAAGCCGTAATGTCGTACCTGTCGAGTAAATCCGGCATCACTCCCCGAACGCACAGCATTACTGGCGCCGACCGCACACTCTCCGAGATTTACGTGATCGGTAATGTAGCAGCGCTCGATCAGGCAGAAATTGAAAGCCTGCCGGGTGTCGAGAAAGTGGTTCGGGTCTCCCGCGAATACCGGGTGATCGGTCGCCATACTGGAGATGTCCGAGGTTCTGGATTCAGTTACAACGGCGTACGTTTTGACCAGCAATCACTTCATGTATTTGCTGGCCTCTGCGCCGTGGACAATCCGACCAATGTCGAAACCATGATGAAAATCCTGCAGGAACAGGATCAGGTCTGTACCCGGATGGGCGCCTACAAACCAAGGACCAATCCCTATTCTTTTCAGGGTCATGGTGCCAAGTGTCTGCCCTGGGTATTTGAACTCGCGGGAAAATACGGTATTCGCGTAATTGCCATGGAGATCACTCATGA
>NHDO01000094.1 GCA_002171735.1 Proteobacteria bacterium TMED61
CATGCTGATACGATAGTAAATGTATGATCTTGCACGAATGAATTAGATTTTCGTGTGATATCTACAACCCAATCAACAATAGTATCAATAGCGGGAGATTCCACCCACCATTTAGACATTTGTTGTACTTGTACTGCTGACACATTCATATCACGTGGTTTCTCATTATCAGCATCAATGATTAATTGTTTATTGATAGAGAGATCAGGATATACAGCAGTAATCACATTAATATCTTCTTTATGTTTTATGATCATCGTTTGTAATGCCAATTGTAAGAGAAGGTAACACGTGGACCAAAGATTTTAGGTGCATGATATAATCCTCTTGGAATATAGATGGCATCACCTGGATCAAGTTGATGAATTGAATCATCTTCAAACTCATATTGAATCATACCTATACATTGTATGATGAGAAGAGAATGAGGATCACGATGAGATTTAAAGAGAAATGATTCAGCAAGGACATTACTGTAGATGTGTAAGTTTTTAAGGTTTAAGTCATATGCTTCTTGGCATATGTTAACAGTATTAGGATCAAGGAAGTCTTGAGTATGTGTAATGAATGTTGGTATCAGTACTTGTCTATCAATCTCCAATGCTAAATCAGGGTTATCAGTTTCACCTTCATAATCAATGGGGTTTTCATGTACTTGATGATTATCTGGTGTCAAGCATCTTAAGTAATCATGATTACGTTCTTGTTGCCAGAGGGGGACAATATTATCCCAAGTAATTGTTGCATGTTGAGGAAAACGTCCACGAAATACTTTAACTTCATCACCCCATTCAATGGTAGGATCATAGGTTGTAGGAGTAATTTCAAATTGTGCTTTCATTTGATATTACCTGCGAGGACAACTCTATTTGTACATTGATTGATTGGTACATAATGATCTATGTTACCAGGGAAGATGACCACTTTACCTGGAGTGGGAGTGATTTCTTTATTAGATGTAGGGAAATATAATGATGATGATCCTTCAGGTGAATGAATAAAGTAAACAAAAGAGAATGGTACAAATTTATGATCATGACATCGTGTACTATCACCATCATTATACTTAGCAAACCATGCTTCATGCAACTCATATAGATCTATAGGTAAATCATGATGAGTGTTACGTAGTAATGTGAGTACCCATTCATAGATCGTGTTAATATTATCTGATTTCGTTTTCCAATCAGACATCATAGCACCAACATTTGTCTTATAAGACATAGGCCAATTAATGTCTTCTAATTCCTGCATGAATCTATCATTAATAGACAGATCATGATAGGTATCAGTGATGATTTGATGTCGTTCACGGATAAAGAATCTATTCATTTGTTTGTGCTTTTGATTTCGTATGATCATCACGAGACCTATTCTTAATTACAATAAATGCATCCTTATTATACTTACGATGACCTTTAGGTGATGACCACTTCTTATTATATCCTTCTGGTTGTTCAATACCAGAAACTACAGTACCACCAACCTCAAGTACAATATCATCATTTCTTACATCCCAACCAAGAGTATGCATCATATGCCATAGTTCATCTTGAGTCATTTACCAACTCCATAATCAGGTGCTTGCTCTTCTAGTTTACGAATACCATCATGTAGTTTCTTTAATGCAGCACGAGTTTCAGGAGTTTCTTCATACTCCCAGATATCACCTTTCTTATTCACCATTTTCTTCTTAGTCATTTCCATTGCCTCTCTATTGGTTTTGGTTTAAGAGTTTTTAATAGAATATTACCTGATACAGTAATACGTTGCTCATCACAATTATAGTATGGATAGACCATATGATTTAACTGTGATGGAAAGAATAGTAATGTACCCTCATAATCCGGATTCATTTTGTATATTGTAGGTCTTTGATTACCAAAGATGTCCAACGTAGTAATTACAAATGAAGAGTTATATGGATGCCGTGCGCCAGCACTATTACTATGCTGTGCTTGTTCTTCAAACTTTGTGGGAATCTTCATGAATATCACAAATGAATACACACCACCATGAGTATGAATTGGATTATATTCATGTTGTTTCTGATAGTTCACCCAAAAACTATCCAGTTTATAGTCCATTGGATCATTAGTCACCAATGAAATATGTGACGATCCCCATTCTCTAACATATTGATAGATGCATGGTTCTATAACATTATTCCACAGTTTATCATCAATGTCTTCAATTTGAAATGATTTATCAATTTGTCCAACCAAATTTGGTTTAAATGATTTACCCTGTGTTTGTTCAATACATGTCCATACATGTTGAAACAGATCATCATTGAGTTTAGACTCAATCCAACCACAATTTGGTGGTGTTTGAAACTTAATACTGTTCTCCATCTTTTGCTTTAGGGAAAGAATGCACAATCTCAACGATGGTTTGAACCATCTCACCTTGTGTGGCAGTAGGCATTGCAGTCACGTACAATAACCCAATGCCACATAATGTAGTTGTCAATAACCAAAAACGGTTGCTCATGATATAGGTTGGTTACTCTGTTATTATAACACAGATCACCAGTGTTCAGGATTGCTTATGCCAGTTGTAATAGTGGTCACATTCGGGATGATTTTGTTGATATGGAAGTTAATATTCAATACGACACGACGTACTCCCTCTGTGAATGGTGTTGCAGCATGCTCATACGTAGAAGGGAATTGAATAAACCGATTCTCCTTAGTCTCTACTTCAATTTGCTCATTTGTACCATCTCTGAATACTGTGCAACCATCACTATCATGCATATAATATATGCCAGATTGACATGCAAATGGTACATCCGTGTGCCAATCACGTTGTTGCATCTTATCATCAGTACGCCAATTACAATTAGCGCGGACACGAATCAATGATGCTGGTTGAAGACGCGCAATGACAGGATCAATTGCTCTGAATGCAGTTGTATTCACCATTGGTGTACCAACATGTAGTTCAGGTCCTCTCTTCTCAGAGTAAAATACATGCTCCATCAATGGATAACCACCAGCATAGTTACCAACCCAATACCAGGACATTTGATGTCCTAAGATATAGTCTCGTACAATTGCAAAGTCTTTCTCTGGTAGGAAATCATCTGTTACAATGATCTTACTCTCGTCTATTGGTTCTGGTTGTAACATAAACACTTATAATCTTTGATTGGATAGAGGTTATACCTCGTGACATATTTAATCACATGATCTTCACACTGAAACCAGCACTTCTTGTTATCTTCCTTACGATTTTCTAGAAACCATGGGAATGTCTCCACGTGAGGAAATAGATTTAACTTACGTGAATTCTGATACCTAAACTCTGTTGCTGGTGTACTCTTGCCCTTCGCTTTCGCTGTTGTACCAGAAGTCTTGGTAGTCTTCTTGCGTGGCGTCACTGATGTTAACGCTTTGATATTCTCCTCTAGTTTTCTTTGAGTAGTTCGTGAGGATGATTTGTTCGTTGACGACTGTCCAACTGATTTCGTCCCCTTCTTGCCAGTTGAGTTCGTTGATGATTTCTTCTGGGATTTCAATGTAGTAGTCCTCTGTGTCTTTGTACTGTTGTACTTTAGTGATGTACTTATTTGATGAATCCATTGTTCTCCAACCATTCACGTGTCATAGGAGTTGGTTCATAATCCAACCACATTGTTCCTGCTGCACAACTCTCAAGTGCTTTCAATGTCATTCCTTCTGTCTTACCTGCCCATGTTGCTTCTTTCTCCCACGGAATTGCTCCTGGTTGCAATACATATGTCCGCTTCACCATCTCTTGCCACAACATTGGCACATCATCTTCAGGCATAATGATAGCAATCATACTATTGTCAATCGTACCTGCCATACAATCCTGCGCTGCATGCCATCCTTCATGACGCATGACACTCATGAGTGTGTTAGGACGACTCATAAATGCCTTGTTCAAGAAGAAGTTATTACTCACAGTATGATAGACACCACGATGTCCTACAGGGAAATACTTCTCATCCGCAAGATATACTCTGACACCGACTTGATTCAATGCTACAAGCATATGATTGAATTCATTGGCAACAGGATAGAAAGAATCTGTGTTGTCATGCTGAGAAGAAACATCCAACAGGGAGAACACTTCAGTTACATCATCAGTACACTCCTGAAGAAGCATACATCCCATGGAATGATTAGAATAGTAGTCATCATCTGTAAGAGGATCTGCAATTGCAGGAGTGCCTACATTGGCAGCAAGTGCTACTACAGTACCAACGACAGCATTAATCAGTTTAGTTTGAATGGGCATAACCATGTGTCATAATCAGTTTGTTCAATTCTACCATCATTATATAAAATGTCAAGGAACTTACTCCAATACTCTTGCTTTGCAGGTATGTTACCGCGTAATTCCGGATGCCATACCTTAAGCATCTTTCGGCAGATCCATACTGCCTCCTTCTTTGTTAGGTATTCCATAGTTGTGAATAAAATAGAGAAAACTTTTGAGTGAACGTTTGATACCCAAACTCTGTTTAATCTCCAACCAATCTTGATACTCTTGTTCTAGAGTATCAATCAGGGGAATCTTCGCTACAAAGGGCTTTGATTTTGTTGATGTCATACAGAATCTTCTCTGCTAGCGCGTGATCTTTCTTGTTTTCCGCTTCCATGTACAACAATATCAATTCCTTGATTTGTTCATCCATGTTGGAGCGATTTGTAGAGTTCTGCGAGCTCATCTTCGTCGTAAAACAAAGTTTGCTCGTTTATGTAGCCCTCTGGATCCATCCATTCAAACCACTCATCTGCAAAATGCAGTGCATCATCAACACGATCATCTGCAATTAGTTCACGAAAGCGAGTCATCATCCATTCACAAATGTCATCGCGTTGTTCGGATATCCGAAGAGCATCAACGTTATTCATAGTTTGATAAGAGTCAGTTTGTTGTTGAGGTGATCGTAAGAGACAAATTTAACGTCTCTAGGCAAAGATTGCATCAATGCTTTGGTAAATTCAAGAGTGTAATGACCATGATAACGCCAGAAGCGTCTGTATTCGTCTGTAAGGGGTTCTGCCGTGGTTGTGACAGGTACACTGTACTCACCTCTGCTATAATGCGTTGGAAGCGGTTTTAAGAGGGTCTTGATATCTGCTACAATTAATGGAGCAGCATGTTGGGGTTTCGTTTTAGTATATCGGGACAAGTAAATCATTTGACGAAGACCTCCTGAATTTGTTCTTGAGATAGTTGTTGTGCTTGTTTGAGTAGATTACACATGTGTGCAACATACTCAACATCCTCTTCATCTGGACTGAATTCATAAGAACCAGACCAATCCACGCTGCCGTCATCATTAACAGCAGCACCAAACATATAACCGTCATCTTCAATGGCAAATGCATTACCATCAGCAACGAGATAGAACAGGGGAGCAGACATGAGATAAGATCGGATGAACTACAGTATACTATGTATGAAGTGGGATGTCAACCGGTGTAACCAGCATTGCGATAGAGGTAACCACCGGCCCAGTCAGCGTTTTCAAGCATAAACTCACGCTCTTTGATGATCAACATGTTGAAACGAACACCCTTGGCAGGTGCTTTGATGGATGCTGGTTTGTATACTTCACCAGTGGTCTTGTTCACGAAAGCATGAACACTACGATTACCACCATCAGTGGTCATCATTACCTTGTGATACTTGCGACCAGTGTCCACAGTGAACTGATATGTACCGATGTTATGCTGAAGATCCGCAATCTTCTGCTCATGATACTCTTTGTTCTCCGCAGATACCAGAAAGAACTGTTGACGACGGATGCTCTCCTTAACAAAGTTCTGCTCAAGTGCTTGACACAGCGCGAATGTATGACCTAGGATCGCTTGTGCGATGTCGTTACGTGCTTCAGCAGATGCAGCGTAGTCAGCGAAGGTGGTGGTCACAGTGGTGGTTTCCTTTGGTATGAATATAGTATAGGCTGGATCAGAGCAGATCCAATGCCTCCTGTGACAGTTCTTCGGTTGGCATGTCCTTGTTAAGGTCCATGTTCATGTCATCATTGATCTCGTCAATTTGCTCTAGGAGCCAACGATCAAGCATTACTTCAGCAATAGTCATTTAGTTTCAGTAGCGATGGTTTCAGAAATGTTAGCGATAACGCTAAAAGTTTTGTGAATGAACACACGAATCTTGTCATTCACATCGTTGTCAATCCATGCATGATAGATGAATTGAGAGACAGCAACAATAACTGCAGCTACAGTAACAACGTAGTATGCAATTAAGTTGATGTATTTGTTATTTGTTTGTAATAATTTCATAGGTGTGTATTCTCCATAAGGAGAAGTTCATCTACAGTAACTTCTAGTTCTGCCGCTTTTAGTTCAAGATGATCACAACATGTGTCATCATCATGAAGATCAATCATGTCAGTATCAACATGACTGAAGAGTTTGTTAAAGAGATCGTCAACGAACTCTTTGTTGGATTGTTGAGTCATAGTAGTTCATCATTTTGGAATCACGCTGTGCTAAGAATAGCAGGTAGCATGTGAGAGCAACGACAGTAAAGATGCCGCCTAGGAGATACTGAGTTACTTTCATTAGTTGTTCTCACCAAACATTTCGTTGAATAAGTTGCGACCATCATTGTCCATGTTACGCTCACGATTGGCATATGCTTCCATACGTTGGCGAGCAGTGTACTTATCAACATTGTAGGGCAAGTAGAGCATTGTACCGTTGGGGAGTTGCTGGAGCATGGTGTTGGTTGCTTATGTGCTTATTATAGGGTCATTCCTCCACCTGGAGCGCGTACCTGTGCCACTTCTCTAAGTGGTCATACAGAAACGCATCATCAACATGCTTATGGTATACATGGTCTTTAGGATACTTCATCATCATATCCATTACAAATTTCATTTGTTCCGCAGTGAACGGAACTCTTACAATAGTCATTCTCCTAATACGGGGATAACATCTACAGTACTCACATTAGGATCTTCTTTAATGTTCTTCACCAAATGCAGTACATCAACATCATTGAACAAGACAACAGATTGCCTACTGCTATATCCTTTCTGCTTACGCTTCCACCATTCAACACGGTATTTCACAATGAAGATCCTCGCTGGAATTTAGTAACGTCACCAAGAGTAATATGAGCAGCATAACCATATGATGTGCTACCATCATCGTTATGAACAGGATCTTGCTGCTTAATATTCTTTCTATAATATAGATCAGTATCAAAATCCTGATCAACTGACATCAAGCACCTCAACTCCTCTGCACGATTCGCTACTCTACCATGTACATCAATCACATCCTGGATGCAAGATATAATCTCTTCATACGCTTGTCGTGCTGATACTTTATCATCTTGGAGATAATCATCAATCGCATCTTGCATACGAAATTTGCGTTGGTGCTCATAAGATCCATCTTGCATTAGTTGAACTCCTGTTGGCGACGTTTTTGTAAGTATTGGAGAATGTCTTGTCTCCATTCTATTAGTTCGTTGTAACATTCTTGGTTATGGGCACATTTACGTAACTCATGATCAGGTTTCAGCACACTTTCATAGAACAAACCAAATGCATCCTTACGCTTTTGCTGCTTTAAATCATAATACTCAGACATGAATCACACTTTCAGTATACAATGTAATTATACCACAACTCAATTCAAAAAATTGAGTATTGATGGTCTAAATGGTTTGAGTATCTGCATCGCAGTATAAGGACGAGTATCACTAATACAAACTTCTTTACCTATCTTATTTGAGTTGATGGGGGCATGGTAAGTGTGCGTAGTGCTTCTCTTCGTTCGCTTGAACTTGACGAATCCCCAGATGGTACGAATAGGACTATCAGTAGTATAAGCATAACTTTGAGTGTTACAAAGCCATATAGCAACCACATTACGTTTGAAATCCTGACAATCATAGTAATAGTGCTCGGGTGCTTTATGTGGAAAATCTGGGGGTAGTTCTATCATCAACCTACTGCCATGGGAGCGTACTCAGAGCGAGGCATCTGATCCATGTTGTAACCAGTGACCTCAGCACCGTTAGCAAGGCGTGTCTCCCACTCATTACGTGCTGTGAGCATGGTCACAGTGCTGTAGGACTTTGTACCATTGTTGAAGGTGACACGCTTCTGGAAACGCTTGACACCCTCGTCAGCGATGAATGCCTCAGGGAAGAAGTCAACTGTACAGACGTTGTTTGAGAGTTGCATGTTAAGGAAAAAAAGGTTTGCTAGTCCCTAGGAGACTAGCGCGTGACGTGGAAGGTCTCCCCTCCACTCATCTAATATACACGGTTATGGGGTGCTGTGCTGGTTTGGTGGACAGTTCAGCAACTGTCATAAAGCAATGAGTTTTTGGTAGAATGGATGGCATATTTTATACTGTCCCTTGACGTGACTCTTACCAATAAGATCTTTATTGATATAGTGTACAGTCAATGATGGATGATCAATCCAATCTGTATATGTCCATGATGCAGATCGTACATATTGATTGCCTCCTTCTTCACATTTTTTTCTTATTTGTGAATCAAGTTTATGTGCTACAGCATCAATAGTAAACTCTACAACGTAATGTAGTATGCCATGAACAAACAACCCATGAATAATAGGAAGATTGACGTTAGTGTCCTTAACATATCTTGCTCTAGTATAATCGTTGAAGCACCCGCTACCATTAGTAGTCTTATTAGTATAGTTCTTTGGTTTAATCTCTTTCTCTATGTTAGTCCCAATTTGGATTGCATCTCTGCCAAGCTTACCAGGAAGAGGGTTACATCCAGCAACACGAGCAACAATATGCTCACGCAAAGTGGAGCTATTAGAGTCGTTGATGTAGACTTCATACAATTCCTCAAAAAGATCACATTCTGTTTGTGTGGGATGACCTAGTGCTCGGTCAGTTGCAAGCGAAATTAATTGTTCGGAGAACATTGGATTGATGGACAACTCATACAGTATGGCACATGTGTTTGAGTATGTCAAGGTCACTGTGACAGTTATTAATCGTCCACTGTATCAACCGACTCAATATCGCACACTGGCACTTCATGCTCACCACCAATCATGTACCAGTGCATTAACTGTCCATGATATTCAGGATGTGCAACGTATTCTGTAGTATACTCACGTTCACCACAATACAACAACTCACTCTCAGGAATACAATGCTCTTTCAACATTGCTTGCAGTTGCATATGCTGCAATTCTACTTTTGATGGTACTTTCATTTAAATAATGGTCCCCACACCCACGATACTAGTACATTTCTAACACCACTTGTAACTGGTTTTACTCTATGCTCCATAAGTGAAGGAAATATTAATATATCACCATAATCTAGATTGATCTCTTTTGTATTAAGTTGACCAGCACGTACACTTGCAAACTCAAACTCCCCACCTTCATAATCTTCTTTATGACTGAGCATCAACGTCATTGACAATTTTCTTGTCATTGGATCATTTTTATCATCACTTATCATCATATCATTATGCCAATCAAAATGATCATCACCACCATTATATCTTAAATATTGAACATTTTCAAAATATGAGAGATTGAATTGCCAAATATCAGTAGCAGGATTTACTTCATTAAATTGAGCGAAGACGAATTTCATAACATCGTCATTTTCAATGACTGACATTTTACATTTTCTTCTATCAGAAAGATATGCAGACATATCTTCCTCAGGAGATGTTGATCCTGTTACTCGTGCGTCATTTAATTCTAAGTTAGAAGCATCTATATTATTCTCTAGATCTTCCATTAATTGTTTAGGTATGGTAGTTCTTCTAAAACTAAAGAACTGACTATTATATTGTAAACTCATTTCATATCAGAATGTAATTATATTATATCATGAAGCAGCAACTTTATTTGTATATGGAATAGATCCTGCTGGTGTTACTACATATGCTTCAACAAAGTAATCAGAATCCTCTAACTCTTTTAGTAAGGGGAACCAATTACGTGCAGTATCAATAGCAACTGTTTGTGTGTCAAATTTATAGAATGTTAATGTATTTGAGAATATCTCTTGTACTTCATCCTCGTCAATGATATCATCATCATAGAATGCTAGAATTTCTTGCTGTTTCTCGGATGAAAGATAACACCAGTTAGTATTATCAATGACTAGAATGTATTTGTTTTCTGCTTTTGCATAGTACGAGACCAATTCATATAGTCTCTCTGGATTCATTGATACTAACATTAGATCTCTCCGTTTTCAATTCTTGTTATCAAAGTTTTTATGTACGCTTCTGGGTCCGCTGCAGGATGAGATACTTCTACAGCATCTACACTATCTGATCTCATTCCAGTATCAGTCATTAAGTTTATAGTTTGATCTCTAAATTTTCTAACTGGTCTTACACCAGATAGTTTAGCATCTTCATCTAATATAGATTTCATTGTCACATAAATTGCCATCTTTTGTGCGAAACTATTAACAGCAGGAGATGTTAGTTTCCAGAAATGATATTCACTGAACAAATATTCCTCGTCTACACCTTGAGTACCAAGTGCTTCAACATTTACTGCCGGAATGTCTAATGTTTTTCTGTGCAAGTATTCTTTAGGAGTGATTGGAAAACATACATCGTATGGTAATTCTACCTGATTTTGATTAAACAATTCACGTAAATATGTTCTATATTTTTGATATAATACTTTTTCCTCTGCTGTTACTGGAGCATCTTCTACTTGAGTCCAATCAGATTCATCTAGTAAGAATTTTCTAACTAACTTTACCTTGTCCCAGTTTAATGTAGCATCTGCTCTAAACTTTTGTTGAAGTGCTTTTTCATATTCTGCTTCACCAATTTCTTTATATTGGATAAACTTCTCTGATATACTATTGAATAAATCTTCAACTGGTACGAAGTCAGTGATTGCTGCTGGATCAAACTCATAAGATACCCACTTACCATCTTTGGTTTTAAAGTTTCTTACATACTTATTTCTTTGCACCAAATAGGTTCTATCCTCTTTGTATACAAACAATTCCAGTCTATCCTTAGGAGTATCCCATGTAGGTGTGATAATAGGAGCAATTTCTCTCTCCCAATAATCATCATTAATAGTTTTTGAAATACCTTTATAATTAATTGTCTTATTAAAGGCATTCAAAGTCAATAAAGATTTTGACATTTGGATAATCTTAAGTGCATGAAGTATTTATCTAGAACGCCTTAATCAAGTATTTTGCTCTATGATACCTTGTAATCAAAGGTATAGTTTCTTGTACTCGTGCTGATGCAGTTACAGATATTGGAGTGGATGACGACAATTGGAATTGTCCATCAGAGAATCTCATATTACTCTTAGCTGCACTAACTGTTCTTCTAAGACGATCAATTCCATCATCAGGACCACAATCACCTATATTACTAGGAAGAGTAGCATCTACTGATGGGACAAAGTTTTGCTGTACTGCAGGGTCATAATTAAATCCAAATTGAGCTAGTCCCCAGTTATCATTAGTATCTCCCGTTCCTGCCTCATCATTATCTCCCGTACCCACAGGACGATTTTGACGAAGAATTAGATAAATTCCGTTAGCTCTGGCATTATTATTATCATCAATTACAGTAGAATAATTCACATATCCACTTGCACTATCAGTAGGTCCGGCAATTTGTGATAATAATGTTTCTGAAGTTGCCTCAAGCGAAGTCTTATAGTATAAGAAAAGTCCTTCTTCGGGAGCATCACCACCATTAGTATTATTTCCTCTAATAACAGTAAAGGTTGCTTGATTTACATTTGTTAGGTTAAATGGTCCTAATTGTAAATATCTACTTCCAGCACCACTAAACAAGACATACTTTGTTGCTTTACTTCCACTCAATGTTGATGCAACTGGGAAATTTGCTCCTGTTGCGTTGGTTACCTCAACTCCAAGACTTGAAGAATGCCATACATCACCACCAACTGTATTTGGAGTAGCAGGGAAAGCTGGAGTATTTGATGGGAAATTATCAACTTCGTAGTATCTTCCTGCAGGAGATGTAATTCCAATTACATTATCATCACCCTCAATTACTTCATATACTGATACGGTAACCGTTCCTGATTCGCCACCGCCACCGCCACCTGAACCACCGCCACCAGCATTTCCAACTGAACAAGCAATAGCAGTAGGATCACCTGTATAACTGAAATATACTTGAGATCCTGATCCACCGCCGCCACCATCTGGATTATCAACTGGTTGTTGATAACTAACGGTAAAGTTAGCGTATCCACTACCACTAGAACCAGAAGATTCAGAATAACCAGAAACATAATTACTATTCACAGCAGATCTACCTGCATAACCACCAGATCCTGATCCAGTGTTAACGTGACCAGCACCAGCTTGACCACCTAAACCGCCGTTACCACCGCCATTAGGACCAGCACCACCACCACCTCCGCCTCCGCCGCCAGCAGTACAACCAGAAGCACTACCAGCACCACCACCAGTGAAACCAATAGAAGCTGCTGCATAAAGTCCTTGTGATGGTCCAAGACCAGGACCACCAGTCCAACATGGGTCAGTGACAGAACCACCATTGTTTCCACCACCGTTACCGCCGCCGCCTCCACCGCCGCCAGCGCCCATTAAGTTACCAACACCACTAGAAAGTTGAGTAGCACCACCGCCACCACCTCCTGATCCGCCATTACCCCATGCGCCGCGGCCACCAGTACCACCCTGAGCAGCACCACCACCGCCAGACGTTGTAGTTTCTGCAGTAGATCCAGCATGAATGTTTTGACCAGTGCCACCTTTTTGACCAATGGTGAAACTTAGACTTCCAATAGAAGAAATACTGCCAGTTACTCTTCTACCACGAGATCCAGTACCACCAGTTGTACCACATCCTGCAGTACCATTTCCAGGTCCATTACCTCCTCCACCACCAGATATATCTGCATATACTGATGTTATACTGCCACCACTAGGAACTACAGATGAAGGATTGAATGATCCACTACCATTAAAACTTCTATAAGCGGTACTTGATTGCATACTATCTTCATCACCACCAGCACCGCCAGCAGCACCACCACCCTGACCACCATTTGTACCAGATCCTGCAGTTCCAGCCTGTGTTACATCAAAATTAAATCTATCATCATTTAACAAAGCAGCAGGAATAGAATAAGTTCCTCCTCCACCTGCTCCACCACCACCATTACCAGAAGAACCACCTTGACCACCATTAGCAGTAATAGTATAGTTGATACCATCAACTGTAAGAGTAGCACTTGCACTCCCACCGTTGCCGCCACCGCCAAAGGATCCGCCACCGCCACCACCAGGAGCTAATAAGGTTACTTCATAACCACTTACTGTGCTTGAATTGTTAGGACGCGCAGGAACATTTAATGTTCCACTATTAATTGATTGATTATATATTTCTTGTCCAAGATCTGCATCAGATGCAATGATCTCTTTACCACCAATAGTTGTAACATTATCAACAACCCAAACTCTAGGTTGATTTTGAACTTGAGACTCTACAAAATATCCACCTGCCTCTCTAATTGTTCCACCACTTACACTTCCAGCACCTATAGCAGGTTGAGGTTGTAATCTAACTTGATTATTACTAAAACCTAATTCTTCTACTGTATAAGTTCCATCAAAAGTGTTAGTTAAAGCAATTGTGACAGCATCTCCAATAGCAAATCCATGATCTGTAGCTGTAGTAACAGTAAGAAATGTACCATCACTAGTAGTACTACTAATCTGGACCGTTGGTGGTGTTGTGACATTATAATTATAACATCCATCCCAAGTTACATTTGGTTGTGTGCCACCTGTTAATCCAACTTGTGCAACTCCAATACTGTCATAAGCATTGGGGTTTGCAGCATCAAGGGTTTCATCAATGAATTCAGTCGGACTTGTTCTACTATCAATAACTTGATGCAAGTCAATTCTTACGTTAGACGTTTGATACTGCGGGGGGATATCAACTACCAGTCTCTTCCAGAATGCATATGCCGCATCAAATTCGTCAAAACTTAAACCAGAATCATCTTTAGAAGGTAAAAGAGGATATGTACTACCATCTGGCCAGATTAATGTCAATCCTTCACCTGCATGGTTAGGACGTTCTCCACCATTGTAGTCATTACCTGCGATAGCAAGAATAAATAGTTTTGTATAATTACTACAATCTATATCAAATACAAGACCTCTATCAACTGCCAAGTCATTTTGTAATGTTGTTCCCAAACTAGAATATGATGCATATTTTGTTTGTTCTAAACCAGGATTAGCGAATCCACCAGTTTCACCAGCACCACTACCCCATTCAGTAAGAAAAATATCATTATAATCAAAAGTCATCTCAATGAAAGTTGGATCATCTACTGCATACACTTTATCTGGTAAGTAGTTTGATGGTTTCTTTTCACCAATACCATCAGTATTACCATAAGTAGCGATAGCTGAATTGGCAGGTCTTGATCCTGCTAATCCATGAGAGTGACCTAATGCACCACCGTCTCCAGCAGGACCACCGGGAACAAAGTCAAGAACACCACCATTATAATTTACATATTGTGTAGTAAATGTATCTACACCTCCAAGGGTTGCAAGTGTTCTCTCTAAAACAAGACTTCCTAAAATATAGTGATTATGTTGTGCAGGACGTGCAAAAATATAATCTTCTGTAGGTCCTACTCTATATGTTTTTTCTCCGGTAGCATATGCACTAATATCTGATATTACATCACTATATCCAGTAGTAACAACATCACTAATTTCATAAAATTCTTGAGGAGATTCTAATGTAGACGTTGGAATATACCATTGTCCACCAATATCACCAATATTCATGGTGATTCTATCACCTACTAGTGGACTACCAGATCCTTCAATACCTTCACCATATCCAATTAGTTTTCTATCTCTATAATCTGGAACTCTAAAATCACCTAAAATATATGGATAGTCAGATAGTTCAAATCCCTTTCTAATTCTAATCTCAGGTTGATTTGTTAGATCTCCAATCTTAATATTTAAACTAGTGCTAGTAATTCCAGATCCTGTTCCCGTGATGTCATAATTATCTGTATATGCTGGTGATCCATAATCAGGAATTAACTGACCAGATCCAGCAGCAAAATCCATATGAGTAACTAAGGTTTGCTGATTAGTTAGATTTGCAATAACATGAAGTCTATACTTATGCTTTTCACCATCAGGAGGTTGTGGACCAGAATATCCATTATTAACCCATTCTGGACTGGATCCAATTGATTGCTGCTCAACACTGTTAGTTAATTTCGTTACACCATTTGGGAGTGGTTCATTAACACTCATTCCGGTTTTTGATGATGGAATATTTTTGATATTCCACAATACAAATGATTGAATTGATAAATCTTCTAAGTAAACTTCATATGTATCTACGCTAACACCCTGAGGCATTCCAAATAAATTGCCCCAAGAGATCTGCATCGTATCATTACGAGCACCTTGATCTTTATATTGAGTGAAGTTTGTTGGATATCCACCACCAGTTAAAGGATCATAAGTACCAGGATCAATTGCAGGAACTGTACCATAATGAGCTATAGCAAGATCATTAAGTGTATCTGGTGATGCTAATACTGATGATGAACTAATACTCCATGTTACAGTTGCTCCAGGAGTTCCTGTAGTATTATCAGTAGGGTCATAATTTACAAGTAGTCTATAAACATGAGTATCAGATCTTTCTGCTAAATTTTGATAAAAAGAAGCATATGATAAATTATACTCTTTATTTTCTTGAACTACACCTTCTGATGAAGTGTTAGCAACATTAGAAGTTGTTGCCCATACATCCACATTATTAGAATCATCATAGATTCTAATAGCAATACCACCAGGATTATTAGCCCAATCTTCACCAGCACCGTTAGTAACACTAAATGAAAATGGATATGATCCAGCAGAAACATTTCCTAAATCTACTGTGTTATCTTGCCCTTCTTCAAATGAAGAACCACTACTATAAGTAGTGCCATTAAATGTTATAGTGCCTGTATTATCAGTCGCATATTGAATTTTATAATTGCCAGTTGAAGGAATATCAACAACAGCACCAGTATAAGTATGAGCAGTTCCACCCAACGATTGGTTCGTTGATACGTATACTGAATACGACTTCATGAACTCACTCCAGACAGAAGCGTAAGGTTGCACTGCCTTTCTCCAAACTCTAGATCCAGGAAAATCCTTTAATTCACGAAATGATAATGTCGCATTATGAGGAACTACTCTATCATAGGATGTTACCCCATTAGATTTAATTATTTCTTTGCCATAAATTTCTGCATATACATTGCCACCATCTACAAAAGTTCTGTATACTGTTCCTGCTGGTCCTGCTGCAGTTTGAATGATAGCATTTGCAGAAATTCTTTCATTACCATTAGCACCAGATCTTTGTAAGTACCCATTACCTAAATTTTCATACAATAAAGGATAATCTTTGATAGAATACTTACTGCCATCACAATATAAGTATCCACGATGAGAATAATGTGGATCTTGTGTTGGTAAATTATTCGTCGGATCAGAATTATTGTCTACTAAAACTGGTACAATAGCACCAATCTGAACATATGACCCGCCTTTATCGGAATAAAAATTTGGGAGAGTGGATCTGTAATTTGCCATCAGAACTTAATTAGGTATTCCGTTACAATGTAAGGCTGTATGTATTTATCTGCCTTTTTCTCAGTATTAATATCAATCACAATTTGAGAATCTAGTCCAGTATCAGCTCTTGCCTGTGCTGCTCTAGTTATCATTTTATACGTATGCGGATCATCAGCTTCAAGTGGTATTCTATGTCTATGAATTCCTTCATCTCCAAAGTCACCAGATAAAATTGATATGTTAGACACTGACCCATATCCTGTAGGATAATATTCTTCGTCTAACATTGTGAATGGTAAGTTTTCACCTAGTCCTTCAAAATTAGTCAAAGTGTCAGAATTAACTACATTAGTATCAATACCATTTGGGCAACCTATGCCCAATGGACATACACAATCAACTGTCCAAGTTGGATCATAAGTTACATTACTAAATGTAGTAGTATCTCCGTTGTTACCTTGTCCTACGTTACAATCAGATTCTAATCTAATATTCCAATCCTTATTAACTACTTCTCCATCTCCAGGACAGTTAGAAGTTGCAGGCCATAAGCAATATCCCTGAGTAGTAAACGATCCACAAGCAAACCAACATGCTCCATACTGGTTAATTTCATTAGGTGGTCCAAGCATTGTAGATACATCATTTTGCCCTGGTCCGACTCCATCCCTATCTTTTGCCGATGCTGTTGTTATCTGCCAATAACAAAGTTCCTGTCTCGTATTTGCCCACCATTGACAAACATTAAGTGAAGACATGGATCTAATAGAATTATTTTGATTTGCAGAAAAATGATTTCCACTTCTATCAAATTGTCTGGCACGACTAGTTGTAGTTCTGTGTAGGTGAGGTTGGAACATATTATTCTGAACACCCGTTTCAAACGTATATGCTCCCGTTTCAAGTGAAAATGACGGTTCTCCTCTCAACTCTTGTGTTTGTGGAGGAATATAAAACTCACCATTATATGTTAACTTAAATGGACTTTCAATGTTTTGAATTACATCTAATCCAACACCAGCTTTTATAACTTGATTACCATTAACATCAGTTACATATAAATCATTGTATAAACCAATGTTAGCAGATGTTGTTGCCCTGATATGTTTACTTCTTAAGTCAGGTATCTGAAACTCATTTGCTGCTAATATAGTATCGGGTTTTTTATAACGACAACTGTCACCAACTCCCAGAACAGAAGCTAATAAAGGATATTCAGAAGCAAATAATACACTACCATCACATCTTAGATAACCTGCAGGTAACAAATCTACATTATCTTTAGGTTCATTAGTAGGAAGTTGTGTAGCAAATGATATGATAGTTCCAGTAAGAGACCCTAACTTACCTCTCTCTCTGTTATAGAATACTGCCATTTTTTAAAACGCCCTAATAATATACATTATGGTTAGTGATGGTGTATTTGGATTAACTGCAATTGTTAATGCGGTGTCAACACTAACAGGAACTGTAGTACCAGTAGAAACATTATTAACTAATACCGTTGTTGGTAACGCAAGACTTCCACGATTCATCGTCACCTCCATCGCATCATGGGTATGTGACTTCAATGTAGTATTTAGCCACCGATCGGACTCGTGGTCTAGTGTTGAAGGAAAAGTATCAGTAACACCCAGAGCTATTGGTTGTGGTTCTCCGACCTGAAAAGGTGGATCATTTACATACGCCTGTGGCATATCCACTCCTCTATGATAATCAGGGACATCTGGGGATGGATAATAATTTCTTCGTCCTTGATATCTTCCTGCAGGAGGAAATGGTCCGGTGTGTGCTTGTGTTTGAATATTTGGTATTGCTAGACCATTATCTTCATATCCCTGCTCAATTTTATTTACCTTAGGTATATCTCTAGCCTGCTGCTGAGGAACAAGTGCCATACTAAATGGAATTGTTACCTTTTTGTCTAGAATTGGAGTAGTAAGACCCCCATCATTCTCATCATACCATGTAACATCACGCTCTCCACGTAAAAATGTATGTGGAATAGAATTAGCACCTCGGTTTCCAATAGCAGTAACACTCGTAACCCTACCGGGATTATCAGGTAATGCAGTTCCTGGTTGGAATTCCATTAGAGGATTTGCAATAGGTTGCACACCGGTAAATTTATCAAACTCACTGTCAGTAGCTGGTCTATGTGTATGTGCTGGAGTATGATCATTACCAAGTTTTCTTGGTAAAACATATACTGTATCACTGTAAATTGGATCTGATAATGTAATGCCAGTAATTCTACCGGAAAGGTTATCGGATGGTTCTACTGTAAAAGTAACATCAACATCAACATCTGGTTCTGTATCTGGTAAATCACCTTCTGTTCCATTTTTACTAAGATATGTTCCCAATTCAAGTAAAACATCAGTTGCTATTCTAGATGGTTCAATATCAACTAATGCAACCTGATTTAAATTAGGTAATGCAAACAGATCTACATGTTTTGATGCATCATGACGATCACTATCAGAATTAGGATTGTAAGGAAAACCATTTACAATACCAAAATTTACTCCCATGACTGATGTAGTATCAGTTGGTTCAGGAAACGGTCCATATGTATTTCCAATCACATTAGCAAGTAATGGATAATCTGCAGCATTTAATGCCTGAGTAGCAGCATTACATATAATCCAACCTCTTGGTATGTTATCATTACTTTCCCCAATCGCTGAACCACCACCCCATGGCATAATTGTGCCAATTGGGGCGATTTTTGTTGATTTAATTCTACCGTAATTTGCCATTTATCAGACCTCCTTGAGCCACCATCCAGTTACAGAAGAAGAAACAATTGTTCCTTGCGAGTCTGTAGATCCTAGGTAGATCAAGGTAAACGCTGCATTTGGTGTTTGTACAACTAGTTCACCAGCATTGTATGGAGTGGATCCACCTAATCCAATTGTTGTTCCTGAATTGTCACCTTGAACTCTAACCTGTGATCCCAATGCTCTAATGACTAGAGATGTATCGTAAGTTAGATTCCCACCAACCTCAATGATTTCAACTCTATCTCCACTTTGAGCATTCTCTGGTAGGAATAGAATCATTTCATCTTGGTTTGTTACGTTAACAAAGTAAGTAATGTTAGATTTCAGATTCTTATCATCAGCATCAGATCCAGTAGATACATATCTGGCATGTCTACCACCACTATTGGTGTAGAAATTGTTGATGCCAAATGCGTCAATAGAATTATCTTGATTAACTACGAACTTATCAGCACCGTTAATACCAAGATTTTCAACAGATAGTTTCGGTGCCTTCGGTGGAGACTCTTCTGGAGATCCAACAACCGACCAAGTATTACCAACTAAACCATTACCAAATGTATCAATCTTAAATGATGGTTCACATGACTGTGCGTCTGTAACAACGTTTTCTGGACAAGTTGCTGGGAAGAGAGTAATATTACCTCTTCCAATAACACCTGCATCAAAGAAAATAGATCCGGAATGATCTGCATGACCATCATCATTAACAACTCTCAGGATATTTGTCTTACCGACAGAATCCTTCATGGTAATGTTACCACCAAACATGGTGAAGTCTTTGTTAAGAACTAGATCACCGTTTCTATGAGTAACATTACCATCTTGGAGTGTTTCATCCATAGAAGGTGTGTGGTATTTTCCTAGTAAACCTCCATTAACAAGGAATACCTTACCATCTGGATCAGATGCACTAGTAATTCTTACAAAGTTTGTGTAATCAAGTTTTGTTTGAACAATTTGTCCCTTATCAATAATTACAGAAGCGTAAGGAGTATTAGTTCCATTAACATCACGAGTTCTTTCTTCAATATCAATCATTGAAGAAACCATAGGATGCTTCAGAATTCTAACAACACTAGTCGTAGTTGCTGGGTAAGTTGATAATCCATTTGCAGTTGTTCCTTCTTGAGCAGGAAGACATCTCAAAATATTTGCGGTGGTATCAACTACCAAAACTTTCATGATTTCCCAATCAGTTCCAGTTGTTCCCTTAGCATTAATCTGAGATGTATTACCAACCAGAACTAAATCATCAACAGCAAATCTGCCAGATCCAAGACCCAATTCAGCAACAGTTAGATAAACAGATCCAGCAATAGCACCAGTATTTGCAGTTGCAGTTAACGTTGTAACTGGACCATTAGCATTAGTTGTTTGAGGATCAACCCAATAAGAATAAATCTTTTGATCTTCTTCACTTCCACTATAAGCAGCTACAGTATCTGCAGCAGACTCTGATCCAGGAAGAATTCTACTAATATCAATTCTTCTGATTTGGTTACCAATTTCAAGAGCGGCACTACAGGTATCAAAGTAAAGAGTGTTTTGCTCTTTACCGTTAGTAATGATAAACTCTTCGTTTTTAGTAACACGGAATACTATGTTTGTCAGAGATGCAGTGGAAACAATATTCTTATTAAGTCTAATAAAGTCTGTTCCGATCTCAATAATTCTAGTGTTACCGAACAGATCTGCATTAATTCCACCAACATTAAATTTAACAGTATCATTAAGTTTAACCTTAGCAATGTCAGTAGCACTGATATTGGTAATTGTGTCTACTAGAATGCTTGGAGCAACAGGTGTAATATTACCAGTGATTGTTCCTCTATCTGTAGTAGAGCAACCACCATTCATATTGATGGAGTTTTCAATTGTTACCGTACCACCGATATAAGTATCACCATTTGTAGAATCAACAATGAAGACATCATTGTCTGGACTTCCACAGTCAGAAATTCTAAACTTCTGAACCTCTTGATTGAGTGATGTTAGAACCTTAAGGATTTCACCTTGATCAAAGGTGCCATCACTATTAGTATCTTCACGATCAACAATTACATAATCACTGACATTTAGATCTCCACCAAACTCTGCAAGATATACATTATCTTCAGGTCCATTTGCATCTAATTGTTGTTCGGTCCATGTAGAATCAAACTGTACATTAACCTTATAAATTGGTGTTGTATCTGGGTGTGTGTCTACTTGTCCAGTAAATGTACCGAAAGGTTTACGCTCAACTTTAATATAATATGGTGCAGTATTGATTCTAGTTAACTCTAGAACTTTCAAGAATTCTGGATATCCAGTTGTTGTAATTACTGGACTATCAACAATAATATAATCATTTTCAACAAAGTATGGATTACCATCTGCCTTTTCTGGTTTATTTTTAAGAGGTAAGTAGAATTCATTACCACTTAAGACCGGCAATCCAATGCTTTGATCATCTTGATATGAACTAGAACCCCAATTTCCAGAACCAGCACTATCAATTTGGTTATATCCAGTATCAGTAGTTGCAAGACGTGTGACATTTAAGATGTCAATATTCTTATTGAACTGAAGATCTGCAACGATAACTCCATCATCATGTGCAGAAATTGTTGTTCCACTCTGTCCTCTAGATGCACTGAATGCGAAGGATGCAAGTCCACCACACATATGCATGTTGCCGTTGAACTTAGCAGATGCAATAACTTCCAACTGGTTGTTGATAGTAGTCTTACCACCCTGACCAGCGATGTTAACTTCAGATGCATTTAGACCGAAGTTAATAGTAGATGCAGAACCAGAGTCAGAGAAGAAGCTAACTGTACCAGCAGTAGTAGATAGTCTTACACTATCTGTAATAGTACGCCTAGTTCCTAACTGAAGATCGCCATTAACTTTCAGAGACTTAGTTTTAACCTCAGTGTATGATTGAGATTCATTGTTATTATATGCACCACCGATCTCAATCTTGGAAATATTTCCAAGAGGAGTGTCTGGAGTAGATCCGATAAAGATATTACTATTAAGGGATTTGGTGCCTATCTTAACATATTGTTCTCCTTCAGTTTGATTGCCAATTTCAATATTCTGTACCGAACCAGCAATTTTGAGACCACTACCATTAGCAACACCAACAAATGTGCTATTCATTAAGAAGTTAAATGTGCCTGAAGTAATATCAGTTCTGATTTCAGCAGTGTTAGTGCCACCACCACCATGAACTTCAATATCCTGTTGGAATCTAGCATCGTCAGTGAATCTAGATGTGCCATCAACAACTAATGCTCTGTCTAGTTCAGCATCAGTTACATTAATACCGACACGACCACTGTTTGTAGTTGCAACTCTAAGCGTTGCTTCATTTGCTGGTGTTGCACTATCACCACCAACTAATAATGCATAATCAGAAGTTGTTTCTGTTCTATTGGCAAATGCAGCATTGTCTAAGTAATCAGAAATAATCTTACCACTGATAAATGCATTACCAACAACATCAAGGTTTGCACGAGGAGCAGTTGCAACATCAACAAATGCAGTCTTATATGCATCATGTTCAGATCTTGCGACTGTGTTAATACCAAGTTTGTAGTTACCAATCTCTTCAGTATCAGTTCTAATTGTTTCAGCACCAAGAACTCCAAATTCTTTCCAAGAAGAATTAGAGAACTCTAGTCTTACATCATTTCCAAGTGCAACTTCATCACCCCATAGGCGTGGGTTATCATTAGCAACATTAGATCTATTCTCAATGAGAGCAATCTGACATGTGTTGGCAGTAGATGTAAATCCATTACCGATGATCTGCCACAGACCATTAAATCCAGGATCACTAAAGTTACTAATTCTAATTTGTGATCCGCTAGTAATACCAAGTTGTTGGTTGCTTAGATTGTTACCCCAGGTAATGGTGATGACAGTGCTACCATTCATTGTGAAGTGAAGGATATTTGCTGTTGCAATTTCACCAAAGAAGTTAGCATAAATCCAACCTAATGATCCGGAACCACCAACTTCAGATCCCTTAAGAAGGATATCTCCAGCTAATGGAACTATAGATCCATACAATACATTTTGAGTAGCATCAAGTGTAGTTCCAAGACCTGTGTTATACAAAGGACTTTGATTGGGTGTGATATTTGACCCAAGGCTTCCAACTACATGATTTTGAATCTTATAACCTTGTGCAGCACCATTTGAACCACGTGGATTAAACTGGAATACAGAAGCAGCAACTCGGTTTCTTGCAATTACAATATCACCAAAAGTATCTTGATTGAGGAACTGATTAGTCTTATCAAGTGATGCGTCATCGCCATCACTAGGTGATACATTAGAAACTACAGTAAATGCATATTCTCTAACTCTACCCAGAACATTAATAGTCACAGGAGAATTAAATGTACTCATGCGATCCTGTTGATCACCACCATTAACAGTGATGTACTCATTGAATGTTACAGGAGTATCAAAAGTAGTAACAAGACTACCGATATCTTCAGTATCATCTTCAGAATCAACTAACTGTGCAGATTCTAGGAACTCTTCCTCACCTGTGATAGCATCAATCTTACGGTTACCAATGTATAGGTCACCATTAGAGTTCAGACCAGTGTAGAATACTAAACCACCATCTTGCTTCTTAGACTGTGCATAGAAGTCTTGAGTTGGTGTTAGAACGATCTCCTGACGGGCAGGAAGACCGGTTGAATAGTTACCAGGACCGAATCCAAGATACTCAAACGTGTGGTTACCTGCACGAGCAATAGAAGGTCTTCTAAGTTCAACATAGAGACGCATATCAGACATTACAGTGCTGTCACCAGCAATAGGAATGCGACGATCTTCAGATCCAGATGCAGCATTACCCTTCTGCGCTCTCAATCTGTTGTCAATATTAGAATTGACTTGAGTGTAAGTATTTTGTATAAGTGCTTGCTGACTCGTAAAGTCAAGCATTGCTTCACGAGTCATTGAACCCTTGAAGTCATTAACTCTTACAAGACCGTGAGTATAGTTATCTGCAGCAGAGTATGTTGCAGGAACATCAAGTTGGGTGTTATCTAACTGCTTAAACCAAAGAGGATCATTCTTATAGTTCAGTGGATACAGTTTGCTGATTGGTTGAGAGAACTTAAAGTTACGGAAGTTACCTTGGTTACCAGCACCAGTTGGGAATGGGGAGATGTTACCACGAACAGCAGTTAGATAGTAAATACCATCTTGCTGACCGTATATACGGCGTTGAATCTCTTCAACATCAAAGATATAGAAGGTATCATCAAGTTCCCCAGTATCGGTTACAGAATCTACGTAGAACTGAACGTTTGCATCGTCAGTGATAATATCACCAGGAGTGATAGTATAAACTTTAGATCCAAGTTGTCTGTAGTAATATTCTGGATAGTTCTTACGAATAAGATCTTTAATGTATAGAGACTTACCAAAGTCTTCATCAGTCAGTAGGTCAGCAAATACTGCACCTTGAGCAAATCGGATATTTTCAAAAGCTGAATAGTCAATCTTACCAGAAATACCCTTAAGGATTAAATACCAGTCACTTGTATTTGGAACATTGAGTACCGCATGCACAAATGCATAACCCGAAGAATTACCATACCAATCAACTCTATTTGTGGAATTTGATTGAGTCTTATTAGCAACGAAAGAACCACCCTGAGGTGAAGTAATCTTAACTGTGGTAAACGTCTCATTCAACAATCCAACGTTTGTAATACCTAAGTCAAATACAGTCAGTTCTAATAGTTCGTCACCACTTTGTGTATCATTAAAGTATCTACCAGACTGAATAGTCATTGAGACATAATTAGAAGTCTCAATACTCTTAGCGTACTGAGTTGTACCTACAACATCTCTCTTGTATGGATCATATGCAGTCTCTTCATTTAGATTATTACTAAGGAAATCTGCCTTAGTGAAACCAATAACTTCATTTGCTTGTACTGGGTTGAAGAACCTTGCTTTTGTTACAGAACCAGATACTGGTTTAAGTACAAGTTTTTGTGGCAGAAGTTTTCTAGTTTCATCCTTACGAACTTTAATAGAGAATCCATTAATAGGATCACGAACTGCTTGTAAGTAATCAGGAATAACATAACGAAGACGATAGATACGATCATCTTTATCTCTTTCATCCTTGATCCTTTCAAACCAAGCATCGTTAGTCTTATCTTGACCAGAGATATCGCTATAAGTATTCTCATGCAGTCTAGTCAAGATACTTTCATCATACCTAGGATCATTAACATTAGAAGAATGATCCTCAACCTGCATATACCACTTACCATAAATTGCTGGTGTAGTATTTGGATTTAAATATGACGGATCATATTTTACAGGTGATTCACGCTTATCTGCAAATGTTGAGAAGTCGTAAGAACCAGTCTGGAATGTAATTGCATTAATATCAGCAATTGCATCTGACTTTGTTGCGTGAATAGTGAAAGTTTTTTCAGTTTGATATCTTGCCCAGAAGAATTTATCTCCACGAATTCTACCATTGCTATCAGAGATAGAACTATCTCCAGCATAGTTAGAACCTACAAGAGGAACACTTCCACCTTCATTTGCTCTAAAGAATACCTGATGACCAGAAATATCTGCAAAAGGAACATCAAAGATATGTGGTACATCAGTACGAATCTTAGAGTTAGTATTTGCCTCTAGGATACAATTGTACTGATGCAAATCATAATTATCATCTAATACAAATTGATATACATCAATTTCAATATCAGGATCAATAGACTCTACTTCAGCAGAGTGAATATAGATACCTGCTGCAGCATTTTCTTTGCTGTTTGCAAGCATAATTTTTGTTTGATCTGTTCCGTTAAAGACTGAAGTTCCTTCGTAAGGTTCGGGTTTTGTCTTTCTTGCAGGAGCAATTACATAATACTCTTCGTTGGTTTCAAAACCATTTGGAAGTCTAATCTTTCTCTTATCAACATCAACATAAGAGTTGGTTACGCTATCATAACGAGGACGTGGAACCAATCTAATTGGTGTGCCAGTTTCTAGGTTATGTGGGTTGGCACCAGCACCTGTTCTAAGAGTCCAAGTTGTTGCTCTAGAAGCAAGTTGTGTGGTAAGTTGAGAAGGTTCTACTCTAGGAATAGTATTCAGACCGGTCTGAATAATCGTTGAGATATTAGTAAAGAACTGACGAATAGCAGAAGCTTGATCAGCACACTCTGGATAAGAGGTATGTTGAGTAATGGTATCGTCAACAGTTGGTGAGAACTCAGATGTATATACGCCTGAAGTTAAAGTGAAGTATAGGTAGGAGTTTGTGGTGGTTGCGTTTGCATTTACCGATGGACCAAATGCAAGTCCGAGTGGAGACTCAACTCTATCAACTGACTGTAAGTATCCAGGATTTGCAATTGTATTATTAACAATCTGGAACAGAGTAGTAACAGCAGATGCTACATTCTGACAAGATCCGTTAGATACAGTTCTAAGAACAGATGAAAGTGATGTTGGCGTTAATACTGCATTCTGAACAATAGTAAAGAGTGTAGTAATAGTCGTTCTAGCATCCTCACATGATCCAACAGACAAAGTTCTTGCAACGTTAGCAAGGGAAGATGGTGTGTTGATAGCAACAGTAACTAGATCAGTGAACGTTGTCAGAGCTGATTTAACATCATTACATGAGGCATTAGATAAAGTACGGGTAATACCATATAGTAAATTACCAGAGGTAATGGTATTAGTAAGAACTTGAATCAACGTGGTGATCGTAGCTGCCTGTGAAGCACAAACAGGTGATCCATCAGCAGTAATCGTTAAGTCTTTAGATTGAGTTAATGTTGTATGACCACCGATAGTTACATTTTCGTTTCTCATGACCTCAATCATGAGAGCACGTGCTTCAGTAAACGCGAAGATTGTTTCGTTTACAGATCCCGAAGCATGTCCCCCAGTAGCATAGAAGTTAGCAGCATCCCATACTCTGTCATTACCACCATATGCTAAGTTATGTGAAACAACTTCTACAACGTCCTTAATGTCATCAAGACAATCATCAGTTGTATATCCAGTAGGAGATGTATATGTTGGGAAGTTTGCTAACATTCTACCCAAAGCAATCTCAGAAATAAAGTCTTTGTTTGCTAGGATTAAGTTTCTTGCATCTGCAGACTTATTATCTACAGGTGTAGGAGCATCAACTGTAATAGTTGTATCTTTTGTCTGGGTTAAACCATGACTACCAATAAGGAGCATGGTTTCATTTCTCATTGCTTGGACCATTAGGTCTCTAGCATACTCAAACGCCTGAGTAGTTTGTAGTTCTTCACCTACAACATGTTGTCCTACAACATATAGGTTTGCCATGTCCCAAACCCTATCATTTCCACCAAATGCTAGGTTATAAGAAACTTCATTGACAAAATCTAGAATATCATCAATACAATCCTGCGGACCATATCCAGTTGGATGGACATATCCAGGATTCTCAGCCATCATTCTTTCATATGCTTCAGCAGCAATCAATGCCTTATTGGAAATGATTAAGTTGCGAGCATCACCATTACGATCAATTACTGGATCTGGTAGGTCATATGTAACATTATCAAACCCAGAATTAGCAATACCAACATTAACTGTAATTGTATTTGCAGTTACAGCACTAATGTTTACAGCAGTATCATATGCGGGGTCACCTGATCTAGGATAAGTATGTTGAGATGCATTTCCATCCTGACTACAAGTGAATGTTAATGAGTTAGCAGCAATTTTAATACTTGTCCCTGCAGTCAGTGTGTGAGCACCAATTGTCAATACCATTAGACCAGTTGCTGCATCATAAGTTGCATTCGTAACATCATGATTTACAATCGGTGATGCACCTACGTTTATAGTAAAGGTATCTGTGGTTGTTGCTGTGATAGCAATATTCTGTCCAGATACGGGGTCTGTAGATCTTGGATATGTCTTGGTTGCTGTATTACCATCCATTGCACAGGTAAAGGTTAGTGCATTATCAACAATAGAAATTGTATTTGATGTTGTTAACCCATGCCCAGTAGAGGTGATAGTCATATCACCAGTTGTTGCAGTATATGCTACATCTGTAACTGCGTTTGGTAAGTTACCTGCACTTGACGTAACTCCATTTGTTGCAGAAGATACGAATGTATGTGTATAGTTGCCACCAGATGATACAGCAGCGGCAAGAGCAGATACAAAGGTGTGTACAGAGTTACTATAAGTTTGAGTTAAACCATGCGATCCGATAGAGAGAACTTTTTGGTTTCTCATTACCTGAGCAGCCATTTCTTTTGCTTGTTCAAAAGCATAATTTGTTTCTGCTTCTTCGCCTACTACATGAGCACCTTTAACATATGAATAAGCAGCATCCCAAGTTTTATCGTTACCACCATATGCTAAGTTATCAGCGACTGCTTCTAGCAGATCTCTAACATCATCAACACAATCGGCAGAAGTATAACCAGAACCATACGTATGGGCAGGGTACACATTCATCATTCTTGCTACTGCTTCTTCAGCAATAAGTTCTTTGTTAGCAAGAATTAGATTACGAGCATCGCCATAACGATCTTTTACTAGTTCAGGTGCTTCATATGTAATAGTAGTATCTTTCTGTTGTGCTAAACCATGAGATCCGAAGATGAATACATCTTCATTACGCATGACTTGGATACACATATCTCTAGCATATGTGAATGCTTTGATAGTCTCATCTTCTTCACCAGCAACATGAGCACCGGTTTCATATAAGTATGCTGCATCATAAGTAACAGCATTACCACCAAAGGCGGTATTTTCTGCAACTGCTTCAATTACATCAATAATATCATCTTTACAATCCTGTGGATTACCCGTAGGAGTAACAAATCCAGGGAAGTCAAGGACCATGCGATCATATGCTTCAGCAGCAATGAATGCTTTATTGAGAAGGATTAAATCTTTTGCGTCTCCATAACGATCAGATACTAGTTTCTTCTCACTATATACTGCTTTTTGACCCAACTCAATTGTAGTTGCATCAATAACACGCTTAACATAGGTGTTATCTGGGATGGCAGGAGCATTAGGACGTGAAGCTCCAGCATTTAACTTACCATCAGTAAACTCAGAGGGATCGTAATCTGCAACGATCATACCCTGAGAAATACCAGAAGTATCACCAATGTCTACAATAGAAGATGCTGCTGTAGTAGAAACACCTTGACGCAGATATGCGAAATTACGCATTGCTGCAATTGCTAAATCTCTTGCGTAGTTATATCCTTCTAAAGTTTCTGATAGTTCTCCGGTGATATAAGAAAGATTATTTCCAACATAATAAGACTCTGCTGCCTGAATAGTATTAATATTACCACCAAGACGGAGATCCTGTACCGTGGCATCAATTAGATATCCAATATCGCGACGACACTTCTCAATACTAATACCAGATTTAACTACGAGACTTGGATACTTTCCAGTAATATATCCATATGCTTCAGCAGCAATGAAACTCTTATTTTCTTCAATTCTATCTGCTGCATCAAGATCCTTATTATTAAGTACAAGACTACTAGGATTAAGGATAGATGCAGTTGCAGTAAATTTTCTAAATCCATTTGGTGATAACGTAGCATCAAAGATGTTACTAGCACCAGCACTTCTTGGAGTTAATTTTACATATAATTTTTCATTACTTCTTGCACCAATTCTAAATCCATCAATTGATGCTGCAGGTCTCTTAGCAGGATCATATGCTTCATCATCACCAAAGTAAATTTTACTGTGATTATTAGGATCATTAGATGCTTTTACATCAATGGTGTAATAAGCATTCTTCTTGGTATTTCCTTGTGTCTCAGGGATAGTTTTTGGAGGAACAATATCCGTGATATAACCACCCTTATCTTGATTAAAGGCAAATCCTTTAAAACCAATAGCATGCAGTGATGTATTACCAAAGTTGGAGTTTGAGTTCGTGATGGACATATCACCACCACTTTCCATCAGGAAGTGATCAGCAAAACCAACAGCGAATATAGAAACGTTCTGAATGAATGCGTCATCTGATGCACGAACGTGGAAGTTTCTCCAGTCATCCTTCCAATATGCATCACCTTTGGTGTGATATGGAACAGTAGCAAATGCATCAGTTAGTGATGCCTGATTAAACGTGTTAGAATACTCATCATAACGAATGAATGCTCTATCATCTTTCTGCAATGAAACGCCCGTATACTGAGCGATAACCATTGATTTGAATCCAGTCGCCTTAAGACCGTTTGCCCAGATTCCGCAAATACCCCAGGTAGAGCGAATAGAGCAGTTAAAGACATACGGAGACGCGGATTCAACAGAATCAACTTCCGCTTTAACTACAGCATTTGCACTCAATCCACTTTGAGCCGTATATACTGTTCCACTAACTAAACTTATACTAGTTCCAAGAGATGCAACAGTTCCGGGAATTTTATAAGTGAACTTTCTACCATCTACTAGATCAATATCTTCTACAGGGAAAGTACCGTTTAATTGATCATCCAACCCATTGTTTTCAATAGAAACAAACTGGTTCTTGAAATAACCATGGTTTACTTTAGTGGTAATATTAACACTAATTGTTCCTGCAGGCGAGGAATCTACACACTCAATGCTCTCAATAGAGCGAATGTCTGATAGAGGACCAACAATTCTGGTTTCTTGAATTCTTTCAGTGAATTCACCAGGATCGTCAATTGTTGGTTGATACTGAGAAAATGCCTTAGCAATCTTCTGATAGTATAGACCTAATTCTTCTTTGTCTGCATATTCAAATACAGTTAGTTTATGGTGAGAATAGTTAGGAATTGCTAGTTGATCCCAGTATCCATTCTGATAATATACTTTACCTACACCTTCGTTCTTATTGTAGAGAGGAGAAGAAGGTTCTAGATCACCATCTTTAATCGTAAACTGCCAGAAATAACATGCACCAGTTACATTAAAGATAGCAGAACGCTTCTCTAACCTATCTGCAGGATCTGGAACATATAAAGGACGTACAACAGTTCTACGAAGGTCATAACCTACGAGAGATGAACCCCTAGGTAGAATTGCACCACCTTCAGTGTTATTAAATCTATAAAGAATATTATTTGGATCTGAGATATCAAGATTAGAGTTATCTTCCCACTCATTTAATGCTTGATTGAATGCAAATGCATCAATACCTGTAGTTCCAACAATGCCAGGACGGTTATCAATATAATGATTACCAGGCATCAACATGATCGTGAACTGGTCAAAACGATCATTATCAGGACCAGGAAGGTATGAATACCTCGCAATTTCCAAGAATGCTCTCTGAATAGACTTAAATGGTCTAATTGGGGAATTTCCCCTGTTGTTCAACTCATCCGAAGCATTAAAATCATCGGGGGAGACATACAAATACTTACCAGTTTTACTACTAATAAGATTGTCAAGTCTAGTCAAAGCCATATTACTCAACCGCTGCGGTTACTAAGATCTGATCTCAGATTATTTATACAACTCCCGAGGCAGGATTTGAACCTGCGACCGAGTGATTAACAGTCACCAGCTCTGCCACTGAGCTACTCGGGATTAAAGAGGTATTTCACCTCAAGGATTAAGAAAGGGGCATCTCACCCCCCAGAACTACTTGGTTAACAAGGCTAGTTTAACCCCGATCTCCCATTCAGGCAGTCGCGAGTTCGCGAGTGCGGGAGAATGCAACGATATTATTCGCTGCGGTGTCAGATGTTTTTGCATCTATGGTTTGCTTATCCAAGCAGGTTTCAGTAACACTCCTTATACCCCGTCTAAACCATGGCACCCCCATGAATGGAGGTGAGGGGAATTGAACCCCTGTCCGACATATCGGTGGCGTCACCTATTCCACAAAAGTGGAAAGCCAAACACAGGACTTGAACCTGCGACCTGATCTTTACAAAAGACCTGCTCTACCAGCTGAGCTAGTTTGGCGTTTAAACTCTAAGTGTCCCCATTGAGAACCCCAAAGTTTTTTTCCAGTCTCAGGATCAATTCCCGAATCCATAACCTTGTAATCATTATAACCTAAAATTATGCTGTTTGTCAAGTAAGTTTTAATTCCTTTCCAAATAACCCAGCAAGTACACTCAGTATTACTACCATGATATCTGTTCCCAATTAATTCAAATAACGTATCACATCCTTCTTTATATACGCCTTTTAGGTCATAATTTTTGACGCGAATTTTTTCCCCTTCTGGGAAAATACGAATTAGAAATTTCCTGTAGGGTTCTCTTTTATGAAAAGATTGGGTTCCCTCAAACCAATCACCACCGATCCACTTATGNTTAATNATAATNCTAGCATANCTAGTAGGATATTTTAATGCTTGTTCTTTATTGTCAAAAATACCTTCAATATAATCATGAAAACGTGTCATCTGGCATTAACTCTGGATTAGTCGTTTCAACTGAATATAAACATGGGTGTAATTCTTCATCAATAAGATACGAAGAGTATCTATCTACCTGCTCCATTGTAAACTCTGGATTTAATGCTGCCTCTGCTCTTATCCAAACATCTTCTAGTTCTTCTTTTTCTACTTTATCATATGTAAAAGGCATTCCCTCAATAAAATACATCTTCACGATGATTGTATAATTTACCGGAAATGTGCAAAAGACATATTTTGATGTTAAATTGTATGGATGAAACGACATCGTATTGCTTCTGCTTGTCGTATTTATGGTGATATTAATTCATTTTCATTCTCCATATTCTTTTTTGGTTTTAAAATATAGTTTGTAATAAGGTTTCTTCATCTCATTCAATGTGTTCATGTCCTCTTCAAAACCCATGTATTTACATAGTTGAGATGATCCTTCTAACTCACTGATTAAACGTAAAATGTTAGCAGGGTGTCTATCAAGACCACCAAAATCATACTTAGACATAGTTTATTATTAATAATAGGAGTAGGGAGACTTGAACTCCCACGAGCATAATGCTCAACAGATTTTAAGTCTGGTGCGTCTACCGATTCCGCCATACTCCCGAATGCAGGTTGTGGGAGTTGAACCCACTTTAGCCGCTTTATGAGAACGGTGCATTTACCAAATTGCTAAACCTGCTATAGTCATAGATCAAGTTCAAGTTGTAGTTTACGTTCCTCCTCTATTCTATCATACTCTGCCCACATATCAGCAACCATATCAACA
>NHDO01000095.1 GCA_002171735.1 Proteobacteria bacterium TMED61
CAGGCCACACGCCGCAACCCGAATCAGCACTTCGTCCGACTGCGGCTCGGGAACTGGCCAGTCGCGGTAAAACTCCAGTTTGTCGAATCCGCCATGGCCGGTTAGAACCACGGCATGCATCGTCTTTGGGATGTTGTCTGTCATAGCTAATGCCCCTCCAAGTCTCAATCAGCAAACATTTTATGAATGCGCCCAGCGGTTCGCCAGATTACCCGCTGTATTCGGCTACCGGATCTCCCAGCAGTTTTTCATCCGGCGCGAATCCCAGACCCGGTTGGTCCGGAACAAAGAGATCACCATTTTCACTACGCGGGCCCCTTCCAGGGGCAACATCCACCGTCAGCATATCCTGACAGGCCCAACAGCCGAGCCGAAACTCCTCGGGCGTGCTCTGCGCCAACGCCGCCGCCTCNGCATCCGCCATNGCNGANCCNCCGGTGGCCATGACATAGATCTGAATGCCGTGCGCGATGGCAAGATCACGAATACGCCTCGCCTTGGTNAGCCCNCCGACCCGGTTNATCTTGATGTTGGCCACTTCNGCAATNCCTTCCCGAGCGATAGTTGCCATATCGTTGACACTCACCAGNGTTTCATCAACCGAGATCGGNGAGCGCGTTACGCTGCGCAGCGCCTTGATATCGTCAGTCGTTTCGCAAGGCTGCTCAAAAGTCACGCCAAGATCGGCCACGGCATTCATGACCATTGCTGCCTCACGGCGAGTCCAGGCACGGTTGACGTCATACAGGATGCGCTCNTCTGACAGCCGGTGTTCCTCGACGTAGCGGATCCGCTGAATATCTAGATCCGTNTTGCTTCCCCCGACCTTGACGGAATGGCCGCGGTAGCCGCGTTCACGGTATTTTTTGATAAGCCCGACCATGTATTCCGGTGAGCCGCTGGAAACCGAGGACATCACACGTGTGGGGGTTCCAAAACANCCGCCCAGAAGATCCGGCAAAGACTGTCCCGTGACCTGTCCGGCAATATCGAGACAAGCCATGTCAATCGGAGACTTGACNTAAGGNTGGCCAGGCAAAGTCCTGTCCATCAGGTATTCAATNCGACCGGACTGCCTCGGATCANCGCCAATCAGAGCCTGGGCCAGGGTTTCGATGCCCGCCCGNATTCCNGGGCCNTGCGCCGGCACGTAGGTGTGCCCCCAGGGCGTNCCTTCACCCCAGCCACTCATGCCATCATCGGTATCGATCCTGACAAAAGTGGCGTCGAGGACTTCAAATTTGAGACGACCACCCGATAGCCAGTAAGGCTCAGCGAGCGGCAGATCCTTGTGATAAACGGATATCTTTTTGATATTCATATCAGGAAGTCCGGTACTCGGCGAGCGGCTCTCCCAGCGCGCTCGCCAGCGGAGTGACCCCCAGGCCCGGCCGGGTACTCGCGAACAGTTTTCCGTCGCGGACCTCAGGCGGGGGCTCACCTGTAGAGGTGGTGTTGTAGTTGTGTAGATCAGTCGTGTTGTAAAGATATGACTCGGGGCATGACGCCGCAAAATGNGAGACGGCAGCAGTGGTAATTTCTCCGCCCCAGGTATCTTCGCAAACCACCGACAGGCCATGCTCAACGAGAAAGTCCCTGACTCGACGCGCCTTGGTGAGACCACCCAGATTTGAGATCTTGAGGCAGACCACCTCGGCGGCCCGGTCTGCGACCAGGCGCCCGGCCATCTTGAGGTCGGTAATACATTCGTCGAGCTTCATGGGNAGATCGCAACGCGAACGCACATGCAGNCATTCCTCGTAACTGGTGCAGGGCTGCTCAATCATGACCCCGGTGTCGCGCACCTCCCGGACCACCTGTACCGCTTCGCGCACCGTCCATCCGCGGTTGGCATCAGCAAAGGCGCTCTCCCCTGGCCTAAGGATCGCTGCGGCGGCGTGAATNCGGTCTATATCTTCTTTCCAGTCGTTACCGACCTTTATCTGGAACTGCCGGTAGCCCGCAGCCCGGTGCTGCACCATTTCCCGATTGACTTCGTCCGGGGACTTTTGCGGCACCACGCGATACATCGGTCCGCCGTCGGTCAGAACCCCGCCCAGTAGCACACTCACCGGCTGTCCACAGTCCTGTCCCAGAATGTCCCAGCAGGCGGCGTCGAGGGCCGATTTCGCGTATGCGTGACCNGTTAATGCCTCATCCATGAGTCGCTCGATGCGATGAATATGCCGCGGGTCCTGGCCGATCACGGCAGGCGCAAGGCGCGCTAAGGCTGGAATCACACCTTCCGGATAGGCGGCAAGATAGTTACCGCCGATGGGGCAGCTCTCACCACAGCCACTGATGCCGGCATCGGTCTCTAGAACCATAANTGTCGTAGACGCAACCCGGATGGCGTTTCCCTTTCCCCAGAAATAAGTTCCGCCGATATANGGCAGATCCACCTGATAAGCCTTAACCGAGGTGATCTTCATTTGNAGATCTCCGCTATNCGCTCANGGGTGTGTTGGCAGGCTGGAGCCGATGCGCGTGAAGATGCTGATAGTGTGGCAGCACCTCTTCGTATAACTCTTTCGCGTAATCGGGAGCCGTGTTGATGTCGGTAAATCCGGGCTCTTGAGGAGNAAGCCCAGTGGAGCCCTTGAGTTTCTCGTGCCAGGAACCCCCGTCGAACCAACTATAGTCTTCGGTCGCGGACCCAGGCTCCCAAGTGAGGGCTTCAGGCACAAAGTCGATACCGACAGCCCCGCAGTACGCCGCCACCATGGTTTGTGGATCCCGCAGCAGGTCATCGCTGTCCAGCACAGGTGGCGCCTTTCCGTCACGATCGCAGAGCCGATCGAACAACTGACGCTGTTCTAGGAACGCTAGTTCTTTTAAATGAACATCGGGCCAACGTTTTTGCACGCTGGTGACCACCTTGGCCGGGTCGCGTATCAGAAAAGAGTGATTGAAGTGCTCAAGAAACTCGTCCGTCCAGTAATTCTCAATGTAATGCGGAAAGTCCTTGGAAAATACGGGACCCTTGGCTGCCGCGGATTTCATACGGGACCAGATCACCTCAAAGGTGAGCCCTGGCTTTCTTGGGCTCTCGGGGGTTAACCTTGGCCAGAGGGCGCCATCCCCTTCGTACCACCATTCACCAAAAGGCTCGTGCAAGCACTGCATATCACCGCGCTGGCGCATCATCCACTCAAAGGCGGTTGAGGTCGAACGGGGTGTAGACCACAGTACGAGGATCTTGTGCATTTTCTAAGCTGCCCTATTGCGGACTTAACGAGGATAGCAACCGACCCTGGGGAGTGACCGGAGCAAGACCCAAGGTCTTGAAAATTCTCCAGTAAAGAGCATTGTCATGGCTGATCATGGGTTTGCCCAACATGGCTTCAATGGCGACTTCATGATGAACTGGCCGCCGTGCCTGGCCATCCGGACCAGAGCGGAAGTTGCACATACCGTTAATCAGGTAAGCCTCGGCATGCGGCGCTTGTTGTGCAACGTACTGAAAACTTTTCTCAGCAAGATCCCCATCAAAGCACCAGATGCATTGATTGATTTCCTCCTGTGTGGCAAACCAGCCCTGATCCAGAAAATTGCCCGCCCAAACGACATCGAAACCCGCTTCTGTCAGGAACCCAACGGTACCCTGCCACCACTCGGGTCGATGATAGGCCGCATTCAGGGCAACCTTCTCGATGTTCTGATCGCGCAGCGCCTCAACCATGGCGTAGCCTGCCATGTGAAAGGGGGTATCGTATTTGTCACTCAACATTTCACAATGTGCTCGGATCCCCTCTACCCCTAAGCCACTGGCATGCACCCAGTTGGATCCCACCTGGCCACAGACATCCGCGCCATTGTTGGCCATACACTCCACAAACTCCTCCAGCAGATTAAAGTTCTGCCTGCGCTGGTCGAGCCGGTGGGTATAGTCGGGCACGTGCAACATCCGGCCATGTACCCCGACCGAATCGGGCGCCATGCGCTGAAAATCCGCTGGAGCAGCGTCCCAGTCATAAGGCGGGCAGGTGAAACCCACCTGGTGAGGAAAGAGTTTGTTTTTCGGATCCGTCCAGTGAACGGGTTTGGTGTAGGTGCTCATATTTAAACCCTCACGTTGATGTCAATGCCTCGCGCATCCATTGCTGCAAAGCCTTGATGGAATGCTCTGAATTAACACCCCCCTTTGGATCGACCACCAGTGGCCCAGGTCGGTAGCCGCGGTTGTTAAACCCGCGCTGCTGGGATTCCACAAGGTAAATGTCTTCTTCAACGGTAGTCTCCCGATCCTGCACCGCGAGATCGTGAATCACCTCCGAGCTAATCCCATCAGCCGAATACCACCCCCGTGTGATAGTGACGGCGTCCACCGCGGTCGGCTGCCAGTGATACGTATTGAGAACATTTCCCGGATAAACCTGAAACGAAAATGTCGGCCACAGATACCAGGATGAATAATCACCAGCATGCTTGTTCGAAGAGAGATCGATCGGGTAGGTCATCTTCTCTAGATTCTGACACTCGGTAGTGTGGCGAAGACAATAGCCCTGCGGCCGGATGTCATAGGTGTCCGGCTTGACCACTCCGGTGGAAAAGGTCCGGTGATTGATTCGGCAGTGATAACACTCCGAGTAGTTCTCGACCGATACCTTCCAGTTGCACTTCTCGTCAGCGCGAATGGCCTCAATCGGGACCAAGCGATCAATCTGGGGGACAAAGTCACGCAGTTCCGCTTCGACACCCGGATACCAGTCCTCCATCGGATCGGCATCATCATCGAGATTGACAAAAATGAATCCACAGAATTCCTGGGTGCGCACCGGGGTCAGGCAGATTTTCTCGCGAACCTCCGCGGGCACCACCTCAGTATTCGGCCCACGCAAGAAATGGCCATCGAGATGATACGACCACGCATGGTATGGACAGACAAGCGTCTTCTTACCCTCACCCTGGCCTTCGACGATCTGATGGGCGCGGTGCTGACAGACGTTGTAGAAGGTATGAAGCACATTCTTGTTGTCGCGGATACAAAAGAGCCCCTGCCCTGCAATCTCAAAACTGAAATAATCTCCGGGATTCGCCACCCAAGAGAGATGGCCGGCGTACTGCCAGGTCCGGGAAAACAGTGTATTGCGCTCCTTCTGGTAACTGGACTCGCTGGTGTAAAAGGCCGCCTCGAGGGTGCGGACAACCTCATGCCCGTGTGTCTGCGCATCACTCATACTCTCAGGTGTTTTCCTCCAGGTAGATGCCCAGGTCATACCGACGCTGGTGAAAGCGCTCAATACTGGCAATAACCGACTCGTCGAGATCGGAAATCACAAATGCCATCAATGATTCCAACAAAGCTGAAAGCGCGACAGTTGATATAAACATCAAGGGCGTATCAACAGATATTTGGAATTGATAATCAGCGCCCTCAAAAATCGGCGACGCGGGGCTATCGGATACCGCAATAATCGTTACTCCCTGTGTACGCGCTGTCTCTACTGCCTCCGCCACTTCCCGGCGGTAAGGTTTGAAAGTCATGGCAAGCAATACATCTTTGCTATCGGCATGAACCAGTCCATCGACCGGTACCGAACCTTCCTGGGGTATCGAGACAACGTTATCAATGGCCATGTTGGCGAGATAAGCAAAGTTGGTAGCCACTGCATTGACCAGGCCTACACCCAATACGTAAGTCTTGCGCGCGTTCACAATTTCATCCGCGGCAGCCTTGAGATCAACTGACTTATTTATGGCGTACAGTTTTTCCATATTGGTGATAGTTGCGGCAGCGCCCTCTGCATAAATACTGTCCGACACGCCTCCAGAACTGAGCGACTGCAGCCATTTCGCCTGATCGCGATAGACGTAATTACCGTGACGGATCTGCTCCCGAAACGGCTGGCGAAAATTCTCATATCCCTCAAAACCGATTCTGCGCGCCATCCGAACCAGCGAGTTTGGTTTAACCTTGGCTTTAGCTGCGATCTCACGGATCGAGCTAACCCCAATCTCATTGGGATTCTCCAGAACATAAGCTGCGGTTTTCTGGAGTTCTGGTGTGAGGTTAGGTAGGGACTCGGTCAGATCCTGCAATACCCGTACTGGCTCAGGGATTGTCTTAATTGGTACAGTTGTTTCTTTCATTGAATAAATTGTACACTTGTACCTTATATTATGCGATACCTATAGATGCCTAATCTGCCTCTGTTGACGCAAAGTTCAAATCATCGATCACCTCTGGCCTCTTTAGCCATTACCCATGTACGAAAACCTTTTTGAGCCAATAACTCTTGGTCCAACCCAGCTAAGAAACAGAATTTTCAACCCGCCACATGGGACAACACTGGGGGCCGACGGTCTCGTCAGCGACGAACTCATTGCCTACCATGAAGCCCGGGCAAAGGGAGGAGCTGGGCTGATTATCCTGGAGGGCATGGCCTTCCATCCAAGCTTTGCCTTTGAATCGGCATATCTCAATGCCGGGCGTGATGACATCATTCCTGGAATGAAAAAATTGTCTCGCGCGTGCGGCGCACATGGGGCAGCTGTGTTTGGTCAGTTATTTCATGCGGGCCGGTCAGTGCGGTACAGTCATGATGGATCCCGACCCTTAGTCTTTTCAGCATCTGATACTCCTGATGACCGCTATCGAGTGGTACCAGTCCCCATGCCCAACGATATGGTCTGGGAAGTCATTGAAAGTTACGCTACAGCGGCCGCTCGTCTTGCTGAAGCCGGACTCGACGGTATTGAAATACTAGCTAGCCAGGGATACCTGATCGGGCAGTTTCTTAATCCCGCTACCAATCGCCGTGATGACGAGTTCGGGGGCAGTTTAGAAAACCGTATGCGGTTTTTATCTGAGTCGATCGCAAGAATTCGGGGGGCTATTGGGGGCTCAAAAACACTCGGTATTCGAATCACGCTTGATGAAAAAACTCAATTCGGCATGGAGGCGGCGGAGGCAGTCAAAGTCTGCCAGATTTTGGAGAAAGAGGGTCACGTGGATTATTTCAGCGTGATTTCGGGCTCATCTTCCTCGCCCGATGGCTGGATTCATGTCTTTCCCCCCATGGCGGTACCGCCGGCTTTTGTCGCCAATGATGCCGCACAACTTAAGTCTGCAATTACCAAGCCCGTGCTCGTTGCGGGGCGTATCAACCAAGCTCAAGCCGCGTCACAGATATTGAGCGAAGGCAAAGCAGACATGGTCGGCATGGTACGCGCCTTGATTGCTGATCCGGAATTTCCCAACAAAGTAGCGGCGAACCGGAGTGAAGATATCCGGGCGTGCATTGGTTGTAACCAGGCCTGTGTCGGCCATCGCCTGACCCATCATGCCATCTCCTGCATACAGAATCCGGTTACCGGCCGGGAACTGGAGTTTCGACCCCGATCAACGCGACCCAGACGCTTGGTGTGGGTGATTGGTGGCGGTCCAGGTGGAATGAAAGCGGCTGTCACTGCCGCAGACCAAGGACACGAAGTCATCCTTTATGAAAAACAACCCAAACTGGGCGGACAAGTTAATTTGGCTGAAAAACTACCCGGCCGGTCTGAATTTGGCGGTGTCACCACCAACTTGATAGGCGAACTTGATCGCAGTTCTATTCAAGTCTGCTTATCGTCTTCAGCAAGCCCAGAAGCATTTCACGCTATCGAGCCCGATGTCGTCATCGTCAGCACAGGGGCCGTTCCCCGTCTGCCTGAAGTTGAGATCACCGGCACACAACTTCTCAGTGCATGGTCGGTCATCGCCGGCGAAAAACCCTCAGGTCAGAATGTGGTGATTGCTGACTGGAGTTCCGATTGGTCCGCAATGGGCGTTGCTCACATGCTTGCACTGAGTGGACATAAGGTCAGGATTTTTTCAGGGGCAAGCACTTGCGGCGAGTCCATTCCAGCGATTGTGCGGGATCAATGGTTTGGCGAACTTCAAAGTCTCAACGTCGAATTGACCTGCTATGCACGGTTTTTTGGGGCCGAAGACCAAACCGCATTTTTTCAACACACGATCAATGGTGAAGCTATTGTTTGTGAAGATGTAGACGCGGTTGTCAGTTGCTACCCACCACGTTCGAACAATGATTGTAGTTGGGTAAGTGAGCTAAAGGCTCCGGATACAGGGTCCCTTCAGATCACAACAATCGGTGATGCGTTAGCCCCTCGGACCGTTGAAGAGGCAGTCCTTGAAGGGTTTAAAGCGGCATGGATGATTGAGTAAACGCACCGCTGCCGGCAACAGGAATAATGCATGAACGGTAATGAGTGGTTTGACTCCGCCCTGTGGGAACGCCTGAGCGCGTCAACAGCAGAAGGGTCGACGTTACCCAATGCCGCTTACGTGGATCCCGACTTCTTCAAGGCCGAAAGAGACTGCGTATTCAAAAACAGTTGGGTCTTCGCTGAGTTTGCACATCTTCTGCCCAAACCCGGATCCGTCCGGCCAGTGGAAGTTGCCGGTCAGTCGCTACTGCTCGCCAAAGATACTGACGGCATCATCCGGGTATTCCATAATGTCTGCATTCATCGAGGTGCAGCACTCGTCGAAGAACCCAAATCCGGCTGCCGCAACATTGTCTGCCCGAATCATTCGTGGAGCTACAGCCTCAGGGGTAAGCTCCTCGCCCGACCCCATTTTTTCGGGGGGGACCAGCACGATACGCAACCCGCGGACTGTGCCACCACAAATCTCAAAGAGGTAGCATGTTATACGTGGCATGACTGGATATTCGTCAACCTCTCCGGCAACGCCGGCCCTTTCTCATCGCACATCGCTCCTGTACTTGAAAAGATTGGCGATTACGATCTGGATTCCCTCGGGCCTGGCGGCAGGTTGAGTTTTGATATCGAAGCCAACTGGAAACTCGCGGTGGAGAATTTCATTGAGCCGTATCATGTGTTCTCCTGTCATCCCTGGCTGCATTCGTTTGTGCCGATGGCGGAACGGGATGCCCCCACCTTTGAAGATCATATTCTGTCGTGCGGCTATTCATTTAAAAACACCGATCCCGCCCGCGGTGAAGGTCTTCCTTATTTCCCAGGCCTACCAGAACACAAAAAAAACCGCGGTGACTGGTTTGTCCTTTTTCCGAATTTCGCGTTTGAGATTTTCCCTGACCAACTGGTGACCTTGGTCACGACGCCGATCAGCGCGACATGCAGCAGGGAAACGATCAGTCTCTACTTTGTTGGTGATGGAGCGAGCGGTAAGCAGTATCAGGGTGTCCGTGAGGCAGTCGTCAAGAACTGGCACGCCCTTAACCTTGAAGACATTGGAATTCTGGAAAGAATGCAAAGAGGCCGCTTGTCCGACGGCTTTAACGGCGGCGTACTGTCTCCCTACTGGGATCCTGTGCAGCAGCATTTCGCCCGTCTGATTTATCAGGCAATGGTCCTAAAGGATCAATAAACTCCATCCTGTTTTGAGGAAGTCAACCGTCAGACCAAATCTGGTATTCGACTCGTGCGCCTGAGCAAGATTGAACTCTGGGATCTCAAGATTCCATTCCGGGATGGGCCCTACAAGATGTCCCACGTGGTCCAGGAAACCACTTTCGGCCAGGTCTTGTGCCTGCATACCGACGATGGCGTTTGCGGTCTTGGAGAGATCGTGCCTGCCCCGGCGCTTGAGCCAAAAGAGCGTCTTGCACGCTATTTGGAGACGGCCACTCTGCTCAAAGAACTCGTCGGGCAGTCTGACACAACACTGCGCGGTCTCATCGACCAACTTCAGGAAAAAGACGCTTCCTGGAACGGAATCACCTTTGGCCTGGAGACAGCCTATTACGATCTTCTGGCGCGACAAGCCGGTGTTGGCTTTGCGGACGTACTCGGTGGCGCACTTAATACGAGCATCGAGGACTATTTTTCAATCTCCGAGGAGCAACCCGATCGCGTCTGCCAAAGAATTTCGATGGCCGGAGCGCAACGAAAGGTCATCCAGCTCAAGGTTGGGGTATACAGCCTGGCGCATGAACTCGGGCTCATCCAAACGGCGCTCGATCTCCTGCACGAATCCCAGACCCTTTTGGTTGATGCGAACGGTGGATGGTCGCCCGCCCAGGCGAGCCAAGCGATTGGTGCAATTCAGGATCCCCGGCTGATTTGGGAAGAGCCCTGTGCGTCGTACGAAGAGAATCGGAATCTCCTCGAGACTTTCGATACACAAATACTCTTAGACGGCGAGACCAGCAGGGATTTTGATGCCGCAAAACGTGCTGTTCACGATGGCATGGCCTTTGGCATGTGTGTCAAACCTGCATTGATCGGCGGACTCAGCACCGCCCGGCAGATTCGGGATCTTTGTGCAGAAGCTGGCATCAAGATGCGGATTGACGGACCCTGGTGCGGCGACATCGCCAGTGCTGCTATCGTGAATCTCGCAATGGGCGCACCGCCCGATCTGCTGATCGCGGGATGCGATCTGCGCGAGCCCTTAACCCGTAATCCCGACCTTAAGGGACTGACCCATACGACCCCCACCCGAATCTCACCTACCTTTCCTAGCGGCTTTGCGGTCGACGGGGTTCGTGACCAGCTGGGTCCTGCTGAAATGGTCTGGACCTGAGTCCACGCCATCAGATGGCTGGATTAAAGATGTTGCGGTAAGAAAAAAGCTCGGATACCCTGCGACACATTCAGAAATATCCGGTCCAGCGCCACCTCAAATATTCGATGCCAGCTTGTGATCTTGACCTTGGCTTTGCCATCGACGGATGGCAACCGCCGCCTTTGCCCACTAAAGAATCTATGGAAGGCGGCTATTGTCGACTCACGCTCCTTGACCCAACGGTACATGCAGCAGGTCTTTTTGACGCGTTTGCGAAGGATGCTGACGGCATCGACTGGAGTTACCTGCCCTATGGACCGTTTGATTCTCTGCCGGCATTGAGGGCTTGGCTGGAAAAGGTCGCCGGATTAAGTGACCCACTGTTTTACACGGTGATCGACCAACAAGGCAAAGCGATAGGTGTAGCGAGTTATCTGCGTATCATGCCCGCCAGTGGTTCCATCGAAGTCGGACACATTCATTTCTCTCCCGAATTGCAAAAATCACCCGCTGCCACTGAAGCCATGTTCATGATGATGAGACATGCCTTTAAGCTTGGCTACCGCCGCTACGAGTGGAAGTGTGATTCCCTCAACCAGCGGTCACGGCGGGCAGCGTTAAGGCTGGGCCTATCCTTCGAGGGCATCTTCCGCCAGGCAACGGTTTATAAAGGGCGCAACCGTGATACTGCGTGGTATGCCGCGATTGATCGTGAGTGGCCACAGCTTGAATCGATGTTTGAGGCTTGGCTTGATCCAGAAAATTTTGATGATGCCGGGCTGCAGAGAAAATCTCTGTCTGGCATGACTGCATCTATCCTGGTATCGACCCACTAACCTTTTGGACGTCGGGTGTCGCGCAGTGTTCGATCAAGCATTCTGATGCGTTATTTTCATCCAAGATCTTGGGAAAGAAGCCAGAGTCAAGTTTCGTCTGCGCAATATACGCAAAGCTTGTTGCCATCGATCTCGACGGCAGCGATTGCTGATCTTCACCTCGTACTGAGAAAGTGTTGGTCGACCTATTCTCTAGCCCAGTGTGCCACTGCGGCCTGTGCGACCGGTTCGCCCCACTCCTGCAAGAAATGACCGCCAGCCGGTATTTCCAGTGGTTCGGTGCAACCCCGGATTATTTGTTGCAGCGCCCGCATGGCGCGCGGTGGAATCACCGGGTCTGTCATGCCGATCGCCATAAAGGTTTCACCGCTCCATTTTCCCGACAGCCAGTCACGGGCGTCGCGCGAAAGCGCACCACCGGGAGCATCCGGATGCTCAGGCACCAGTTCCGGAAAAGCCCGGGCACCTGCTTTATAGGTCATATCCGGAAACGGTGCGTCATAAGCGGCTTTTTCTGCATCATTAAGATGCGGGCAGGCCCGGCCTAAAAGCTTACCCGGCGCCATATCGGGGTTGTTCCGGCACCACGCGCGCCATGCCAAAAAGCCCTCCCCAAGCGGTTGATCCCCGGTGCCAAGGAGCGTATTCATCAGAAGAAGGCGAGAGAAACGATGCGGCGACTCCATCGGCAAGGTCAGGCCCAGCACACCCCCCCAGTCCTGAGCCACCAGGGTAAGCCCACTGAGTCCGAGTCGATCCAGAAAAGAAAGCAGCATGTTGCGGTGGAAATCAAAGGTATAAACATCCTGATCGGTGGGTTTATCGGAACGGCCGAAGCCAAAGAGGTCCGGCACAACGACTCGGGCCCCGGACTCCAAAAATACCGGGATCATCCGGCGGAACAAAAAGGCCCAGGTGGGCTCGCCATGCAAACAGAAAAAAGTCTCTTCGGCATCGGCAGGGCCAAGATCAAGGTAATGACAACGTAGGCCTTCGTAACCGGCAAGATCATCAAGGTAACGCGGTGGATACGCAAAATCGGGTAGCGCCTCAAAGCGCTCTTCGGGCGTTCTTAAGACTTCTTTCAACCGGCTTCTCCCTGTGAGGTCACCTTCATGGGGCAATGCTTCGTCAGCCAAACCTGCGGCCGCGGCCTGGTCGCGTCACCGTCATGCGCGGACTTCCGGACTACAATATCACCATCTCATTAAAGGAGCACCCCATGTCCAAGCACAACGCCCTGACCACCTTCGGTCGTTCCGGAAACCCCATGTTCCGGGGAGAGACATTCAAGCCAGATGCCACCTTTGCTGAGGCTGAATCATCAGGACGGATGACACTCGCCGGGACCGTCAACAAGACCGGTATTTTGCTGGTCCTGTGCCTGGTAACAGCCTCCTTCACCTGGAACATCTTTTTTCGCACCGGTGACCCGGCTGCGGTCAGCGGACTTTTGTGGATCGGCCTGATTGGCGGACTGATACTGGCGTTGGTGACAATCTTCAAGCGCCAGTGGGCTGGTGTGACAGCGCCACTCTATGCACTGGCAGAAGGTCTCGCGCTCGGTGGCATCTCGGCGATGTTCGAGGCGCAGTATCCGGGCATCGTGATTCAGGCGATGGGCCTCACCTTCGGCACACTCGGTGTGCTGCTGCTCGCCTACAAAAGCGGTCTGATCAAACCTACCGAGAACTTCCGGCTGATGATCGTGGCCGCCACCGGTGGTATTGCGCTTTTATATCTCGTCAGTTTTGTGATGGGATTCTTTGGCTCCAGCATCGGGTTTATTCACAGTAACGGTCTCTTCGGTATCGGCTTCAGCCTCTTTGTGGTCGCTATCGCCGCCTTGAACCTGGTGCTGGACTTTGACTTCATTGAGGAAGCGGCTGAACAGGGCGCGCCCAAGTACCTTGAGTGGTACGGGGCCTTCAGCCTGATGGTGACGCTGATCTGGCTGTATCTCGAGATCCTGCGCTTGCTCGCCAAACTGCGTAGCCGCAACTGATGGGCTGGAACGAAATCATCTTCGGCGGCCTGATCGTGATCGGTCTGGGGGCGTTTTTCTTCTTCGGACGTTTCCGGGCAGGCAAAGCCCAACGCGAACGAAAGAACAAAATCCGCTGGCGTAAACACTGATTAACCGGTCATGAAGGTCCTCGCTGCGGCACTCATTACGGTAGTGCTCTGGGGCGCCTCTCCGGTCGCCGCCAAGATCGCGGTGTCCAGTCTCTCGCCGATGATGGTCGCTATCCTGCGCACGGTCATCGGCGGACTGATTGCCCTGCCGCTGGCGATCCTCCTTCGGATTCCGCTGCCTGCGGATAAGGCGCAGCGGCGCCTGCTGGTCCTGTCCGGTTTCTGCGGATTTGTGGCCTTCCCTGTGCTCTTCACGCTGGGCATTCTCCATACCTCAGCCAACCATGCGTCCATGATTCTTGCGGGCCTGCCGGTCTTCACTGGCTTAATTGCGATGACGTGGGACAGAAAACAGCCCTCCGCAGCCTGGTGGATCGGCTGCACCATTGCGATGACTGGCGAGGTACTGCTGATCTTTGGTCAGGACTTCGACAGCGCAACCGGGGCCAGCATCAGTGGAGACCTGCTGGTGCTCAGCTCAAATGTTTTCGCCTCGCTGGGCTATGTCGCGGGCGGGCGGCTTGAACGCAATGGCTATCCAGCGATGGGCACCACCTTTTATGGCGTGAGCCTTTACGCGTTGGTACTGCTGCCGCTACTCTTTATCGTCGAACCGGGAACCCCGATGCTGGAAGTACCGACCGGAATCTGGATAGCTATCGCCTACCTCGCGATCGGTGTGACGATTGTGGGCTATGTCCTGTGGTACTGGGCGCTTGGACGGGGCGGCATCGCCCGCATTGCCCTACTGCAGTTTCTGCAACCCGTCTCCGGCGTGATCCTCGCCGCTATCCTGCTGGGTGAGGACTTCGGGGCGATATTTATTGTGGCCTCGGGGGTGATCCTCTTCGGCGTGTGGTACGCGCTAAGAGCCAACCGCTGATTCTGGCGGCTACGAGAGTTGCTGATTGACCCAGCCCTGTGGATCAACCAGTCGGCCCTCCCCGGCCAGGTAACCTTCAATCACCTCGTTCATCCGGCCTTTTCCAAAAGACCCAAAGTGTCCTCCGTGCACAGTCTGTATCGGTAACGCACGAAGCCTTTCCAAACTCTCACGGTAAGCATCGGGATCAGAGTGATATACCGTGTCGTACAGATCGCCATCGTAAATAGTGTCTCCGCTGAAGAGTGTTTCGGTTTTACTTTCCCACAACGCAATCGAGTCGGGTGAGTGTCCCGGCAGGGAAAGCACCTGGAAACACCGGTCGCCAAGATCCAGGACATCACCCTCGTCGAGATATCCCGTGAGCGGTGCCGGCCGGACTTTGTAGGAGGCAAACGAAAAACCATCAAAGGGCAGTGCACTGAAGGTTTCCGCACGCACAAAGGCTTCCCCGCCGGTCTTTTTGAAGCAGGACATCGGATCAAGGTAATTGTCACTGCAGGCCCGGTGACCCAGTCGGTCTTCAAATTCAAAAAGCCCGCCGATGTGGTCAAAATGACAATGCGTCATGACTGCGGTCAGGGAGGATCCCGCAAGCGCCAGCAGACCTGGCTTCAGCGGCGACAGTCCCATACCAGAGTCGATCACGAGATTTCTGTCGCGCCCTTTTACCAGCCAGATATTGCAGCGCAACCAGTGAGCAACATACTTCTCACGGATGAGAAAGATGTCGTCCGAAAGTGCCTGTGTTTCATACCAGTCAGAAACGATGTGGTCATTCATGAGTAATGTTCCCAGCCCGCTGTCCGTATCTCCCCTTGCACACCACCGAAGGCCGCCGGAGTCATCCGCCATGGGCCGTGTCCCACAGCCACCCCGATGATCCGAAGGTTTTTCACTTCCGCATTAATCTGCGCAAAAGCGACATCGGGTCTTCTAACTCGGGCATCGTATCGTTCACAATAGCGGGATGCGAAGAGTGAGTATTGATGAGCGCTTCTGAGAACACAACTTTCAACGTCCGGGTGACATCCACGGGAGACGTCTTTGAGGTGCCTGCCAACCGAACCATTCTGCATGTCCTATATGAGAATGGCTACGAGGTGCCTCTGGACTGTTCCAACGGACGTTGCGGAACCTGCCGGACGCGCTATCTCTCTGGCAACGTCGATCATCGGGATACCGCGCTAAGCGAAAGTGAGCGCTCGGAGTACCTAACGGTCTGTGTGTCCCGCGCCCACGGTGGAGAAGTCGTCCTTGACCTGCCGGCCCCACAGTCAACCCAGCCCGTCGCACGACCAATCGCCGTAGTCGATGCTCCGGTCTGTGTTGCCTGCCTTAACTGCGTGCGCTTTTGCACTTTCGACGCCGCGCGTATCGATGATGAGCTAATCGGTGTCGGCGGAATCCAGGGCGCTGCAGTGATTGACCAGGATCTGTGTACCGGCTGCGGGCTCTGCGCGGCGGCCTGCCCGACAGGCGCGATCGAAATGAATATCAATACCCACGACAAGGTGATCAGCACGATTCACGCACTAAACATAGAGTCTGATTCGGTAGATAGTGAATCAACTACTGATGTCAGTACTGTAGAAGACGTAACATCGGTCATGATCTTTGCCTGTCCACAATGTCGGGAGACAACTCATCAGGTCTGCGAGGCGCAGAATCGCTTAACCTCCCAACGAACGCATGCCCGAGTCGTAGAGGTGCCTTGCTCCGGACGGGTCGATACGCTGCAGTTGATGCACGCGTTCGAAAGTGGCGCGGACGCTGTGATGGTGGCCGGCTGTCAGCCAGGCGAATGTCTCTTCAATACCGGCAACCTGCACGTCACCCAGCGGGTAAACCGTATCGCTGACTGGCTTGATAACTGCGGCCTGGGTCGTGACCGCGTGCATATGATGCATCTGACGCCGGGCGACGACGAGAACCTCATCGATGCACTTACAAACTTGAGCAAAACGGCCGCTGCGAAGGGGCCCAGTCCGCTCCGCCAACTGTCAGCCACGGCTGTCCCCACGTCAACATCGGGTTAACATTAAGAAAGAGACAATCCTGATGATGAAATCCAACTATTAGCTATAACGCGTAAGAGGCTTAACATGATTGTTGCCGAACAAAAACCGTTGGAGGATATCCAGCGGATGCTCAAGGGCAAAAAGAAGGTGCTCACCGTCGGCTGCGGCACTTGCGTATCGGTCTGTTTTGCCGGAGGCAAGAAAGAATCCAGTGCCATGGCTGCCACCTTGCGTACCGCCGCTGCTGCCGCGGGTCAGGAACTGGAGGTCGAGGAAGTCACCGTGCAACGTCAATGTGTTCAGGAATTCGTTGCCCCGCTTGAGGAAAATATTGACGAGTACGATGCCGTACTCTCCATGGCCTGCGGCGTTGGCGTCCAGACGCTGGCCGAAAAATATATGGACACCCCGATCCTGCCGGGCCTTGATACTAACTTCATGGGCCAGCCCACCGAACCGGGGATCTGGGAAGAGCGTTGTGTGGGTTGTGGTAACTGTGTCCTGGAATATACCGGCGGTCTTTGTCCCATTACCCGGTGCCCTAAACAATTACAGAACGGCCCCTGCGGCGGTTCCGAAGGGGGAATGTGTGAGGTCGACCCCAACATCCCCTGTATCTGGTCCAAGATCTGGACCACGCTCGATCGTCAGGGTATCGCCGATACGCTGATGGATATTCAGCCTCCCAAGGATTGGTCTAAGAGTCGTGGTGGCAGTATGCGCCGGGTGGTGGTCAGTGATGATCTTCGCCAGCAGGCTGCCCGCGAAGCTGGCGAACGGGCGACGACAGTCAAGGTTGCTCCGCCACAGTCTCCGATGAAACAGGTCGCACCGGTTCAAGCGCCGGCCGAGGCGGTGAAACTCGATGAAACCTGGCATCGTGCGTGCAGCTTCTCTGAACTTACCGAGGGGAAATTGCAGAGGGTTACTGTGGCCGGCGTGGACGTCATCGTGACCAATCTTGGAGACTGTATCCGTGCCTTCCCGCCAACCTGCCCACACCTCGCTGAACCGCTGGTCGATTCGGGTCTTCTGAAAGATGGCCTGCTGACCTGTACCAAACATCTTTGGCAGTGGGATCTTCGAAGTGGTGAGATGAAGGGCGCCGCAGAACGGCCTGTCCTGATGTATGAGACCAGTGTGAGCGGCGATGACGTAATGATTAAAGTCGAACAGGAAATTACCTACGACTATGACGAAGATGACGACTTCGACGAAGACGATTTCTTCGGTTCAGACTGAGCCGGACCCCCTACTGATGCCTATCGATACCGCTACACAGACTGTGTCTGCACTTAAGTCCGGGAGCAATCTTGAGAAAGTGTTGGCCGGGGGTCACTTCGCCGTGACCGGAGAACTTGGCCCGCCCAAGCACATGGATACTACGGTCGTAGACCGGAAAATCGATCTTCTGAAAGGCGCGGTGGATGCGGCTAACGTAACCGATAACCAGACCGGGATCGTGCGCCTCAGCAGTATCGCCACCGGAATTTACATGGCACAGCACGGTCTTGAACCCGTCATCCAGATGACCTGTCGCGACCGCAACCGGCTGGCTATCCAGAGCGATCTCATGGGCGCCTATATCCATGGGATCCGCAACGTGCTGTGCCTTTCTGGTGACCACCAGTCTTTTGGCAACCATCCAGGCGCCAAGAACGTGCAGGATATCGACTCGATGCAGTTGATCCGCATGCTCCAAGAGATGCGTGACAAGAACCAGTTTCAGTGCGGTGACGAGATTAAAGGAGGCGGGCCCAAGCTTTTTATCGGCGGCGCTGGAAGCCCTTTTTCAGAACCGATCTCCTTTCGGCCACTGCGGATCGCCAAGAAAATGGCAGCCGGAGTGGACTTCATTCAGACCCAGATGATCTTCGACATGAACATCTTCCGCCAGTTCATGAGCCGGCTGGTCGATCTTGGAGTCACCGAGAAGGTACACATCCTGGCAGGTATCGGTCCCTTGAAAAGCAGTCCAATGGCCCGGTTCCTTAACGAGAAAATCCCCGGCATTATTATTCCTGAAGATCTCTTAAAACGTATGGACGGCGCCGTTCAGGGTATCAGCGAAGACGACAAAGAAGGCCGCCGCGATGCCTGGCGTGCTGAAGGCCAGAACATCTGTATCGAACAAATCGAAGAACTGCGACAAATGGAAGGCGTCTCCGGCGTGCACATCATGGCTATCGAATGGGAGGCCGCCATCCGGCCGATCACGGAAAGGGCTGGACTGCTACCCCGCCCGATAGTCTGAAGCTACGAATAACTTGCGACCGGAGACCCGAAACAACCTTCCGGGATCGTGATCCCGAGTCCAGGGCCCGGGGGCACCGCGATCATACCGTTGACGATCCGGGGGCCGTTTGCTTCGTCATAGTGCCCCGCCTGGTAGGGATCTGATATCCACGCGCCACGGCTGAGATGGGGCTGTAGTGTGGCCCCCACATGCACACAGGCGGCGGCAATGATGTCACCACCCCAGGAATCATCGCAACTGGTGGGCGTCTTGAAGGCCTCACACAGGTCACGCACCGCACGCATCCCACTGATCCCACCGATCCGCGTTAGTTTCATGCCGAAGCCATCGGCTATGCCAGTCGCAATAGCCCGGGCAATGGTGGCAAGATCAGTAGCGGATTCATCTAGTATGAGCGGGTGATGCAGCTGGGGCCGGGCGGCAGCACATTCGGCATAGCTTGCACACGGCTGCTCAATGGCGAGCTTAAGATCCCGACAGGCCCCTGAGACCTGTATCGCTTCGCCGACGGTCCAACCCCGGTTGCAGTCGACAAAAAGATCAACGCCTGAACGAATCCCACCGGCAACTGCATGAATCGCGGCGATGTCCTCATCGATATGGCGTCCGCCGGACTTCAACTGCAGTTTGGTATGGCCCTCGTCCTGCAACGCCTCCGCCAGCTGGGCCGATTCCTCAGGGGTCCCGATGGGAACCACGTGATAGGTCGACACCGGATCCATGCGCGCGCCCCCCAATAGATCACAGACCCGCGTGTTATGAACTTTGCCCAGCAGGTCCCAGCAGGCAATATCGACAGCCGACCGGGCACCCTGTCCGCCATCCATGGTGGCTGCCATCAAATCATGAACCAAACCGATGCGCCGGGGGTCTGCTCCGATCAGAGCCGGAGCCAGCAAATCAAGATCAGCACGGATACTTCCGGCATGCTCCACCTGCGGCAAAGGTCCAGTCGGACAGATCTCGCCCCAGCCGACCAGTC
>NHDO01000096.1 GCA_002171735.1 Proteobacteria bacterium TMED61
TCTCAATTAAAGAAAAATAAATTGTCGGGACGGCAGTGAATACAGTGTAGTTTGACTGCGAAATTTCTTTGCAGACTTTATCAACATTGAATCCTCCAAGCATGCTTACTTTTGCTCCAACATATAGCGGACAGCAAAGTGAATTAATGATTCCATGAATATGATGCAATGGCAGTATTAGTGGAATATGATCTTCTTTTGTCCATTTCCAGGCTTCGGCCAATGCGGTGATTTGTGCTTCGATATTTCCGTGTGTCGTGATGACTCCTTTGGGCTTATTGGTGGTCCCACTGGTGTATATGATCATTGCTTTTCTATCGTTGCCCAAGGTTGGCAGCGACATGCATTCTACTGCATTGATGTTTTCGATATTCTGAATATTAATGCTATTTTTTTGAGGTATTTTTTTCTGCTCTTCACAATTATTGGATGAAATAATCAGCGTTATATTCGAGTCAGAGATATAGTGATCAAGCTCCGACTCTTTTGCTGAAAGGCTTAGTGGAACTGCGATTCCCCCCGATTTCCATATCCCCCAAAGAGCCACAACATAATGGATATCCGGACGCACGAGAAGCCCTATTCTCTCTTCATTTAAGTCAGATTCATCGCCGAGCAAGAACGATGCAATTTCATCAGAACGTTCATTCAGATATCCATAAGTGAATTCTTTTCCATCGCTTTGGATGGCGACTCTTTCTGCATAGGTTTTTGCTTTTTTAAGTAGGTGTAACATTTGAGTAACCAAAGATTTGTTCATATCTTTTTGCAAAGGATATCACCCTTAAGTCTTCATTCTTTCTGCCTATGATTTGTATGCCCATGGGTAAATTATTTTTATTGAATCCAACAGGGATCGAAATGGTCGGCAGTCCGAGTAAACTTGAAATGACAGTCACCTCCATCCATTGATGATAGGTCTGCATCTCTTTTCCAGAAATCTTTTTTGGGTAATCGGTATTTTTATCAAAAGGAAAAACTTGAGCCGAAGGCATTGCCAGAAAATCATATTCACTGAAAAGATGATCGATCTTTTTGATAAGCTCAGATCTCATTTTAATTGATCGATTTAAATCTTCAGTGGAGATCTCTTTCCCCATATTCATTTCGTGTTGAGCTCCATGAGACAAGCTCTCATCATCTTGAAGATTTGATTCTCTCAAGTACAGATAGATGTTTCTGGATCTCAATGTTGTCCATGCTTCCCAAAGTAAATTTGTATCGATGTCATTTGANACATGATCGACAANTAGGNAATTGTCTNCCAATTGTTTCANCATTTCTTCACACAAATCCAAGATNCCGTCTTCAAACACATATCTTCCATTCATGTTTCCAAGCCACCCTATTCTCATCTTTGAGAACTCATTCTCGCTGAAAGATGCTTCTCTAAAAGATCCATCGATGTCAAAAGAAAATGGGTCCATTGAATGTTTCCCACAGACTGCATCTAGGAATATAGACATATCCGCTGGCGTCTTTGCTAAACATCCTGGCGTGCTTAACAAGGGGAATTGTTCGTCTATTTTCATGATCCTATTCTCCGGTATCAATCCCGGAGTTGGCCGAAAGCCGTAGAGATTTGAAAAGGCTGCTGGATTTCTGCAAGAGCCCATCATGTCTGATCCGTCTGCAATCGGGATCATTGAGGATGCAATAGCCGATGCAGCTCCCCCACTAGAACCCCCTGCTGACATCCCTTCATCAAAGGCGTTTGAGGTAGCACCGAACAATGAATTTTTAGTGTGAGATCCGAGTGCCAATTCGGGAATATTCGTTTTACCCAATACAAGAGCACCTTGATTTATGAGACGGTCCACGAGGATAGAATTCTTCTTTGCAATGTTGTTTTTAAATTTGGAAAGTCCAAAAGTTGTCGGGAGGTCTTTAACATCAAATAGATCTTTCACTGCCAGTGGAATCCCAAAAAGTAACNTTTGCTCATTGTTTTTCTTTTTAAAAAGAGACTCNNCCTCNTTNATNACCAGAGACTTTTTTTTGAGAGAGACAATCGCATTCAGAGAAGGATTGTNTTTTTCAATTTNCTCGTAAGAATATTCAACCAAATCAACCGGAGAGATTTCTCCCGACGTTGTTTTNTGTATCGTTTCTTGNAGGGATATTTTCGAGATCATTAACTTATTTATCTCGCTTGCTTGATGCTTTTGTAAACCAATTGATTCATGTCTTCTAAACTCGCTATTCTAGGGTTTGTGGCATATGCGGAGTCTTTCATGGCTTTTTCAGAGATTCGCTCAACACAATCTATCGGGACTCCAATTTCGTCTAAGCTTTTCGGTATCTCAATTCGATCAAGCAGTTCGTCTAAATTTGAAATGAACGCTTCGACAGAAGTGTCTTCGTAATTCATCGCAGAGGATATTCTTTGAACCTTGCCTTCCAATTCTGGGAAGTTATATCGAGTTACAACAGGCAAAACAATAGCGTTTGTTAAACCATGGTGTGTGTCAAATTCAGCACCAACCATGTGAGAAATTGCATGCACAAGACCAAGGCCTTTAAGGAATGCAATTCCACCCAAACAAGAAGCCACTAACATGGCTCCCCGGGCTTTAATGTTATTGGGCTCATCGACTGCAAGAGTTAGATTCTCTGAAACAAGCGACAAGCTTTGCAAAGCGGCTCCATCGCACAGCGGATGAAATCCAGGTACACAGTAACCTTCGATTGCATGAATCATCGCATCCGCACCTGTCCATGCTGTCAATGTTCTTGGTAAATCAAGCGTGAGCTCTGGGTCTAAGATTGTAATTGATGGCCTTAACCCTGGATGACATATACAAAATTTCATACCTTTGTCTGTATCGGTTACCATTGCTGTTCCCTCCGTCTCTGCTCCAGTACCTGCGGTCGTGGGTATAGTAATCAACTTCGGGAATGGTTCATCATTGCTGATCTTTGCTGGCTCTTTTTCCCATTCAAAGTCCCATAATGGGATGTCATTATTGGCTGTGAGGCATATTGCTTTAGCACCATCCATTGCGCTTCCGCCACCGATCGCAATGACGGCATCATGATCACCAGACTTATAGTAAGAGGAACCAACAGATATTTCGTCATCTCTTGGGTTTGGAGAAATTTCTGTAAAGATGCCAGAAGATAATCCAGCTTTATTTAACAGATCGATGAGTTGAGATATAAACGGAAGGTCTTGACTGCTTTTGTCTGTGACTATTAAAGGATTATTGATATTCAAAGATTGGCATATTTCACTGATCTCATTGATTCTTCCGGGCCCATAAGCAATAGGTATCGGGAAAGTCCAATCATGGGACTTTAATATCTCTGTTGCATTAAGTTGATGTATATCCAATATATCTATCTCGAGTCAATCAAAATGATCAAAATAAGTGTCAATATTGTAACGTTTAAATCGTAATTTTTTGATATTGTTTTAATCTATTAAAGTTAATTCAATCATCATATAAAGGAGCAAGGAATGAGGCTTGAAGGAAAAACAGCAATTGTGACTGGAGCAACTGGAGGGATTGGAGCAGCAACATCTAAGAGATACCTTGAGGAAGGCGCGAATACAATTCTGGTTGGAAGGTCAAAAGAGAAGCTAGACGATTTAATTGACAATATACCTTTTGCAGAAAATGCACTGATTCATGTAGCTGAAGCGACTGATGAAGATGCGGTCATAGATTGTATGAAAGTAGCAAAAGATAAATTTGGTAGTGTCGATATCGTTGTTGCGAATGCTGGCACAGAAGGGGTTGTTCAACCGCTTACAGAATTCACTGTTGAAGAATTTAATCATTTATTTTCAATCAATGTCACAGGAGTTTGGCTTTATATGAAGCATGCGATACCAATCATGAAAGAACAAGGATCAGGCTCAATCATTGCTGTTGCATCAGCAGCTGGCTTAGTCGGATTCAATGGCTTGTGTCCCTACTCTGCTAGTAAACATGCTGTGTGCGGTTTGGTTAAAACTGCTTGCATTGAAAATGGACCCTTTGGAATCCGCGTCAATGCTCTCGCTCCAGGCCCCATCGATAATCGAATGATGGCTTCACTAGGTGAGCAGTTAAACCCAGAGGATCCTCAGAGTGTGAGAGATATCGTTACTGATCTAAATCCTATGAATCGATATGGCACCAATGAAGAAATCGCCGATCTAGCACTATTCCTAGGATCTGATGAGTCTTCATATTGTAATGGTTCCGTTTATTTGGCTGATGGAGGTTTTACTGCAGGTTAGATGAACCTTATTTGACCAGATCCATGAACAAGGTATATTGGAATAGATATGATTAAAAGATTCATAAAAGGCACTTTGAAATGGTCATCTCTAGCGCTCTTGTTTGTCATCATGACCACTTTTGTTCCAGCAACATTTGGGATGTATGGCCTTTATTGGGAAAGATGGACAACTTCCATATTGGGCAATCCTCTCAGTCCTCGGTTCTCTTGGTACAAGCCATTGGAGCTCACACAAGGTAATTTTGTGGCCCCACTTGAGACAGGCTCGAGCGATATACCTCAAGATGTTTTTGAAGCTGCAAGCGCTTACGCTGAGGAAAACAATAGCAATAGCCTGGTTATTCAGCATGAAGGCAAGATTGTTTTCGAACGATATTGGAATGACGCACAATCCGATTCTTTATTTGGTCTCCACTCTCTAACAAAAACGATGAATGCAATCATGATGGGCCATGCAATCGAAGACGGTTATGTGGAATCTGTCGATACANCTGCGAGTGTTTATATAGAAGAATGGAGAGGCACGCCCAAAGAAGAAATAAAAATACGNGATTTNCTNAATATGGCTGGAGGCTTAAAGGAAGATTATGATTTCTCACCNACATCGCAACGAATCCAAAGAGTCATGGGCCTTGATATTGCCACTGCTAACATCAATATNGGTGTAGATGTTCCTCCNGGCACTGTTTTTTCACANGTGAANCCNAATAGTCAGATGCTTGGAATCATTATTCAGAGATCATCTGGNAANCGATTCAGTGANTATTTCTCTGAAAAATTATGGCAACCTCTTGGAGCCAGAGACGGNTACTTCTTTGTGGATNAAGAAGGCGGCATGGTGCATACGGATTGCTGNATGTGGGCATCAATAAGGGACATGGTTCGNNTCGGCGAGATGTTGNTGAATAAAGGCGTTTTTCAAGGCGAGCAAGTATTGCCTGCCGGATGGGTTGATGAAATGATTACGCCCTCAAAGGCAAACCCGAACTATGGCATGCAGATATGGCTTGGAACCGAACATAAAGAATTCAGACCATACGATGCTCGATTGGAATCCTTTGCAAACATTCATAGAGAACCTTATAAAGCTGAAGATGTTTTTTTTATGGATGGGATCGGTAAGCAGAGAATCTATATTGTCCCATCAAAATCATTGGTGATTGTAAGAACCGGATACAACTCTAGAGAATGGGATGATTCCATGCTTCCTAATTTAATTATTGAGGCATTGAATTAAATTATTCGACTGGGTAAAACCAATCGGGCCCCACACAATTTTCTGTTAATTCAATAATGAAAGTAGAGTTTGTCTCAGGAAAGCCTTCATCTATTGCAGCTCCGGACGTGTCGTTTCTTGAGTCCATTGTGCAGTTAATTCCGTCATCATCATTGTCAACCCAGGCATAGACCACAAGTCCTGTATTGCCCGCTGGATCATAATCAAAAGATCTTTCAAAATTTGTTGACTCTACTGAGAATGATTCAATTTCATATAAAGGATGCTGTTGAAAACCAATGCCAGACTGAGAATGGAAACTTGATACATAGATGGTTTTATCTACCAAGCTTTGTTCAGCTGTTACTTCAACCCTTATTGTTTTCTTTTCAAATTCCTTCTCACCTTCGGAACAACCAGCAAGCATGAACGAAGAAAAAAGTATGAATGAAAGGATATGAGATTTCTTTTTCATTTTTAGTTCCATCCATTCATTCTAATAAATAAAAATGTTGATGGGTAAAATATGTTTATAATCTATTTATGTCATTGTTTAAGAAAGCTCATCTTGGAACCTTCTTAATTTCCCTCTTTTTTATCAGCTCATGCACTGTCATTGAGACGGAGTATGTTTTTTCCGATTCCAAATATGAGGTCAAGGAGAGGGAATTCTTGCTCGACTTTCAAAAGCTTGAAAAGCAATTACCAGTCAGGGTTTCGTATCCCGTTGGTGAAGGTCAGTTTCCTATAATCGTTTTCTCGCATGGGAATGGTTCTGAAGGCTCAATGTACAAGGGCTTCACTGATAAATGGGCGAGTCACGGATACGTGGTTATCCAACCCACTCATATGGATTCAAGTTCACTGGGTTTTCAAATGAATCGAAACAGCATGAGAGAAATGTATCAGCAAATGTTGTTTGTCACTGATTCTCGTCGTCAAGACATGAGTTTTATTTTGGATTCTCTGATCGAAATCGAACAATTGATACCGGAGCTTAAGAATAAACTTGATCAAGATGAAATTATTGCCGCTGGACATTCAATGGGTGCTGCGACAGCCATGCTTGTATCAGGGATGACATTGGTCAATCCAATGGATGGCTATAAAGAAACCTCCGATGAAAAACGTTTTGACGCATTGTTAATGATCAGTGATCCAACAAACATGGCATTAATGCCGCCTGAGCCATGGAAGGGAGTAAGGATTCCTACATTCATCTCAACAGGCACAAATGATTTCAGCGATGTTGGCTCGGGAAGAATGAGTGCGCCATTTACATATCAAATACCTGAGAATTTGCTTCAATCGTCTTCACCCCATCATTTTGTACTGATAGAGGGCGCGGACCATTACATGGGAGGCTTGATATGTCGTACAGACGTACCCGGACCCTTTCAATACGAGGAACTCCGGATTGCATCAAATATGAGTGTTGTTTTTCTGGATGCTTACGTAAAAAATAATCGAAAAGCATTGAGGAGTCTTAGGTATGGAAACTTATCGGTTCAAACAAAAGGAAAAGCTTCTCACTCTTTGAGGTAGATAAAGATTAGAGATCAAATACTCGTTCAAAGTTGCTTTCAAGAACGGCTTTCATCTCCAAGCCTGTGTAACCAACCTCTTCCATTGCATCAATCATGTTATTTAAGTGACTGGCAGTATACCCAGGGAATTGCGGACCATCCGATCCATAAATGACGCGATCAATAATGCCCTCTTCTTTCATTCTCTTTAGGTAAATGGGCAGTATCTCAGATGCTTTTCGAGAACCAAGAGCACCCGGCTCTATGTAGACATTTTCATATTTCTTTGCAAGCTCTATGCACGAATCAAGATATGTGAGCTTAACCAAGAAGCTGTCATAACCGCTATGACCCATTATAAAGATTGCGCCTGGGTATTTTTTAATTGATTCTTCAAGGTATAAAGGATCGACGTAAGGCGGTTCCATTCTTGTGTAAGGATTTGGACTGGTTCCGGTGTGAATATATAAAGGCTTTCCCAACCTCTCAGAGATATCATAAATGCCATCAAATCTCTTATCATCGAGTCTCATTTGTTGATGCGCATGGGCCAATTTTATTCCCTTGCCTTGGTACTTGATTAAATCGGCTTCCAGCTTCTTCAGTTCTTCCTCAGAGTTTAGGTTCCAATGATCAGTTCGAATACTATAAAAGCCAAACATCCTCTCTGGATGATCTTTAATTTGCTCATATAAAAATTCATTGCTTGCGATTCCCGTAGTGTCAGGACTATAGACCGCAAAGATTCCAGCACGGCGGAT
>NHDO01000006.1 GCA_002171735.1 Proteobacteria bacterium TMED61
TTCTCAAATTTGCATCGTGTAGACCAGTGCATCTTCTCTTCGTGGCGCTCCGTAGTACTTTAGCCTTTTACCCAAGAATTCAAAACCGGCCCTTTGGTAGATAGCCTGCGCTCTACGGTTACTGGGCCGAACCTCGAGAAAAATACGTTCGGCACCTTTTTCCTTTACTACCCCAATGATCTTTCGCAATAGCCGCCCACCGAATCCAAGGCCCTGCTTGCTGGGCGTCACCGCAAGGTTAAGCAAATGGGCCTCACCAGCGCCGAGAGAGGCAATTGCAAAACCGGCGATCCCATCCGCTCGCAACACCCAGCATTCATAGTCAGCCTGGATGCAGTCGAGAAAGATGCTGGGACTCCAGGGTCCGGGGGAAACCGCCTGTTCCAGTTCGGCAACCTCAGCGACGTCATCAATTAACATCCGGTGGAGATCCCCCGCACACTTCTCGCTGTCCATACGCTCGGATCAATCCAGAATAGAATGCGCTAAGGTTAAATCCTCCCAACTCTTTCGCTTCGCCGAAGGAGAACGCAACAGGTACGCCGGGTGATAAGTAACAACAAGAGGAAGTTCGTTGATTTGGTATTTGTGGCAGTGCCCGCGAAGCTCGGCGAGACTCTGATCGGTCTCCAGGAGCGCCTGTGCCGCAAACCGGCCCATCGCCACAATAATCTCGGGCTGGACCCAAGAAATCTGCTGGTGCAGAAAAGGGCTGCACTCTCGGACCTCCCGCCCTAAGGGGTCACGATTGTTTGGAGGGCGACACTTGAGAACATTGGCGATGTAGATATCTTCGCGAGAGAGCCCGATACTGAAGAGCATCGCACTCAACAAAATTCCCGCCCTGCCCACAAAGGGCAATCCTTGCTTATCTTCCTCTGCGCCTGGCGCCTCGCCGACAAAAAGCCAACGCGCCCGGGCACTCCCCGCGCCGAAGACGGTCTGATTCCGCGTGCGGCAAAGATCGCATCGCTCACACTCCGCGACATCGTCAGCAAGCGTAGACAGCGCGCTGGGGGCATCTTGTCTCCCCCTTCTCTCGGCGGTGACTTTAGTAACGGAATTACCGGCTTGATTGACCCGAATCGGTGAAATATAACGCCATTGGACCAAGCCCATTTCGCGAAGGTAGGGAGCGCGGCGTCCCGTCATCGTTGATCAGACCGTCTCACCGCTTTGCGGATTAAATCGGTGGGGCGTCGCCTGCAACTTATTCAGGCCGTTGATATAAGCCTTCACCGATGCCACCACGATGTCGGTATCCGCACCCTGGCCGTTGACGATTCGTCCCGCCTCCTGGAGTCGGACGCTGACTTCCCCTTGGGAATCTGAGCCCTCGGTGATGGCATTCACCGAGTACAGCATCAGCGTCCGGGTTCCCGGCACGACTTCTTCGACTGCCTTAAACACTGCGTCGACGAGACCATCGCCAGTGGCACTGCTAGAAAGGGGTTGCCCATCGAGTTCAAGCGACAGTTCGGCCACTGGAACACTTCCTGTTTCCGCCATGGTCTTTAGACCGATGAATCGGACAAGATCGTTTTCCTCCTTTGAGGCGTCTTCGCCGACAAGCACCTGAAGATCGTCGTCGAAGATTTCATGTTTCTTGTCCGCGAGGTCCTTGAATCGACCAAATGCAACGTTAAGTTCGGCATCGCTACCGAATTCAATCCCTAGACTGGCCATGCGCTCGCGGAACGCGGTCCGGCCGGAATGTTTCCCTAGAACAATCTGGTTGGCGGACCAACCGACATCTTCGGCACGCATGATCTCATAAGTATCGCGCTGTTTAAGGACGCCATCTTGGTGAATCCCGGCCTCGTGGGCAAAAGCATTGGCGCCGACGATCGCCTTGTTCGGTTGAACGGGGAACCCGGTAACGCTCGAGACCATCCGACTGGCGGGAAGAATCTGGGTGGTATCAATTGCGGTGTCGCATGAGAAGACATCCTGTCGCGTACGAACCGCCATCACGACCTCTTCCAATGAGGCGTTGCCCGCACGTTCGCCCAATCCGTTAATCGTGCATTCCACCTGCCGAGCGCCCGCTTGGACAGCCGCGAGCGAATTTGCGACAGCGACTCCAAGATCATTGTGGCAATGCACCGAAAAGATTGCCTGGTCTGCGTTGGGAATTCGGTTCATCAGTCGGGCGAACATGTCGCCAAACTGATGCGGCATCGTGTAGCCCACCGTGTCAGGAATATTTACCGTTCGAGCGCCCGCATCGATTACGGCCTCGAAGATCCTGCAGAGAAAGTCCTCGTCGGACCGGCCAGCATCTTCCGCTGAGAACTCAACGTCTTCGACAGCATCCCTTGCCTGGCGGACTGCCTGTACCGCCTTTTCCAGGACATCTTCGGGCGACATCCTTAGCTTTGCCTTCATGTGGATGGGCGAGGTAGCAATAAAAGTGTGGATCCTTGGCGCGTTTGCGCCCCTCACGGCCTCTGCGGCTTTTTCGACATCGCCTGGGTTTGCTCTTGCCAGGGCGCAGATTCGACTGTCGGAGATCTCCTTGGCGACCATCTTGACCGCCTCTGAGTCACCTTGGCTTGCGGCAGGAAACCCCGCTTCGATAACGTCTACCCGTAGTTTTTCCAATTGTCGGGCTATACGGATCTTCTCCGCGGCAGTCATCGAGGCCCCGGGGCTTTGCTCGCCATCACGCAAAGTCGTATCAAAGATATAAAGCTGGTCTGTCATGCTTGTTCTCCACGAATCAACACTTCTAGAATCACCTGACCCGCCCGGCGGGCTTGATCGAGGTGGGGTGGTGTCTGGTGAGGAAGGTAAGAGTTATTGCGCCGGCAGGCGCAGCAGACCCAGCAGTCCAGAAAGAAGTCGGGGCTGCTGACGGCCGGGAACAGCCTGAGCAACGCAGGCCTGACAAGTTGTTGGGGAAATTNTCATGGAGTNGAGTATAGCGCTGGAGTAAGACCCAGGCAAAAGCCTCTGGCCNACGATAAGGCTCTTGCTCCTAGCCAGGGGGATTTCCAGAAGCTCTGCTCTCGGAAGCTGTCACGCTGGGAGCCTTTGACTCCTCAGCCGGTGGTTCAAATACGCGCTCACCAGCTTTACGCAATAAGAACCAACTCACAGCCCCTGAGACCGCGTAAGCGGTAAAGATTGAAAAAAGAACCGCAGGCGGATCGAAGGAAACCAGCACGAACACCAGAACCAACGCCAACACTGCTACAAAAGGTACCCGATGTTTCAGGTCAAAGTCCTTAAAACTACGATACGGGACAGCGCTGACCATTGCGAAGGCGAGCAATCCCATCAAAATGAATCCCATCACAATATAAGCTGTACTGGACAGTAGATAACTCTCAGCGGTCCACACGGCNGCTGCCANCAAGACTGCTGCAGCAGGACACGGTAATCCTTGAAAATAACGCTTACTGATAATCTCTTGCGTATTAAACCGCGCCAGTCGGAGTGCGGTGGTTGCGACGTAAGTAAACGCTACCAACCAGCCACCTTTGCCTANCGCCTGAAGTCCCCATTCAAAAAGAATCAGCGCCGGTGCCAGCCCAAATGCGACCAGATCGACAAGTGAGTCATACTCTTTGCCAAAGTCGCTGGCCGTGTTGGTCATCNGCGCAACACGCCCATCCAGCATGTCGAGCACTGCCGCCACGATCACNGCAATGGCTGCNTTGGAAAAATTCCCAACGGTTGATTGAATAATCGCGTAAAAGGCTGCGAAAAGACTCGCCGTGGTAAACAGATTCGGAAGGATATAAATACCCTTGGCGGNCTTATCGCGAGACTCCAACGGCGTGACCTTGTGAATTTGGGACATGCTAATGGGAGTGGGGTTTTATGCGGGCAATAATATCACTTCCGGACAACACCCACTTTCCGGCCTTAACGACAATTTCAGCATCGGACGGCAGATATACGTCCACTCTTGAGCCAAACCTGATGAACCCGTATCGCTGCCCCCGTGCGACCGAATCGCCGACATCGACGTACGTCAATACCCGCCGGGCAACCCACCCTGCAATCTGGACACAACTCACCTGCCTACCTTGCTCCGTCTCGATCTGCACCGCGCAACGTTCGTTCTCTGATGATGCTTTCTCAAGTGCTGCATTGAAGAACCTGCCCGGAAAATACTTGCGCGCAACTATCTGGCCCGCCACCGGTATCCGGTTTGAGTGGACCGAAAAAATGTTCATGAAGATGCTGATCCGAGTACTGGGCGATCCTGAAAACGGNTCCTGATCTGGCTGGATTGCGACGACCCGACCATGCGCGGGAGACACCACGCCACCCGGAAGGTCCGGGATAGAGCGCGGCGGGTCTCGAAAAAACTGCAGGACCAGCAACGCTACGATCCAGAAGACGGNNGCGATCCNNATCCCGCCCAGGAAATGNACAGCACCAGCNAGCACGAATGCGAAAACGATTCGCTCCCAACCCTCCCGCGCTACNATTGGATGCGTCATGCTAGGCAGTCGGGATGGCAACAGGCCTGGCTATAGGTCAATTGCGTGACTTGTCGACCAGTTTACCTTTCTGGATCCAGGGCATCATCGCTCTTAACCCTTCCCCCACTGCNTCNATCTGATGTTCTCGTCCTTTCTGACGAAGGTTCTGGAAGTTNGCGCCTCCGGACCGGCTTTCTTCCATCCACTGACGGGCGAACTCACCTGATTGGATTTCACTCAGAATCTTTTTCATCTGCGCCTTCACCTCTGGCGTCACGACCCGCGGGCCACGAGTGACATCGCCGTACTCAGCAGTATTNGAAATTGAATACCGCATGTTCGCGATTCCGCCTTCGTAAATTAGGTCAACGATCAACTTTGTTTCATGCAGGCATTCGAAATAGGCCATCTCCGGNGCGTAGCCCGCCTCCACCAGGGTTTCGAATCCCGCTTGGATCAAAGACGTCAGGCCTCCGCAAAGCACAGTCTGCTCTCCAAAAAGATCAGTCTCGGTCTCTTCTTTGTAGGTCGTTTCGATAACCCCAGCCCTTCCCCCACCAATCGCGCTGGCATAGGACAACGCAGTTTCCCGCGCGGNNCCACTTGCGTCCTGCTCAATGGCGATCAGGCATGGCACGCCTCCTCCCTCAGTNTAGGTTGAACGCACAAGGTGTCCAGGNCCTTTCGGCGCAATCATGATNACATCCACGGTACTGTCTGGCTCAATNAAACCAAAATGCACATTAAAGCCATGCGCAAANGCCANCGCCGCGCCGGGTTTCAGGTTCCCTNCAACNTCACTTTCATAGAGATCAGCGGCCAATTCGTCGGGCACCAGCATCATGACCACATCGGCTGCGGCCACTGCGGCNGCGACCGTATCAACGCGCANACCCGAGTTCATCGCCTTCTCACGGGATGAAGAATCTTCTCGCAGNCCGACCACCACATCCACACCGCTNTCGCGGAGATTGTTCGCATGAGCATGNCCCTGTGAGCCNTAACCGATTACNGCTACGNTCTTTCCAGAAATGATGCCCAAATCGGCGTCGCCATCGTAATAGACTTTCATGATAGGTGCTCCAACACGCCCCNTGGACGCTAGTTAAAGGGTAAGAGTTCTGTATTCGGGAATTTAGAGTCTCAGCGCTCGNTCACCACGCGCGATTCCCGAAACACCGGAACGAACGACCTCAAGAATATCTGNTGGTGGCATCGCACCAAGAAATGCATCGAGCTTATCGCCGGGCCCGGTTAGCTCAATCGTGTAGGTCTCGCCATCGACATCAATAATNCGCCCGCGGAAGATATCAACGAGCCGCTTGATCTCCTCCCGAGCNTCTCCCTCTGCCGCCACCTTCAGCAATAGCAACTCCCGTTCGATGTGGCGGCCCTCACTCAAATCCATCAACCGGACCACATCAATCAGCTTATTTAACTGCTTCGTGATCTGCTCTATGATTTGCTCAGAACCATGGGTGACAATAGTCATCCTGGACAGGGAGTCATCGTCTGTAGGCGCAACCGTAAGGGACTCGATGTTATAGCCCCGGGCGGAGAACAATCCCGCGATCCGGGAGAGCGCGCCCGGCTCGTTCTCAACCAACAAGGAAAGTATGCGGCGCATAGATTATGCCAACTCCCGCTCGGCCGGCGTCGAGCCGTCCGGCAACGGCTTCATCACCATTTCATTGTGGCCGGCACCCGCCGCGATCATCGGATAGACGTTCTCGGTCTGATCCGTCAAAAAATCAAGGAAGAATAGGCGATCCTTCTGGGCGAACGCATCGCGCAGTGCGCCCTCAACATCTCCCGGCTTCTCCACACGGATACCGGTGTGTCCGAAGCTCGACGCGAGTTCTACAAAATCGGGAAGCGAGTCCATATAGGAATGGGAGTAACGACGGTCNTAGAAAAACTCCTGCCATTGCCGCACCATGCCCATGTATCGGTTATTCAGGTTAATAATCTTGAGCGGCAGGTCATACTGCTTACAGGTAGACAACTCCTGAATACACATCATGATGCTGGCTTCTCCGGTCACGCACGCAACGGCTGCTTCAGGATGAGCGAGTTGCACCCCCATCGCAGACGGCAGACCAAAGCCCATCGTCCCAAGCCCTCCGGAGTTAATCCATCGTCGAGGCTTATTGAAGCCGTAATATTGGGCAGCCCACATCTGATGCTGCCCCACATCTGAGGTCACAAATGCATCTCCCAATGTCACCTCATGAAGTTTTTCGACAACAAACTGAGGCTTGATCACNTCATCACTCCCGTCGTAGCCAAGCGAATCGCGNCTACGCCAGGATTTAATCTGTTCCCACCACTGGGACAGGCTCTGCTCATCCTGTTGAGTCTTGCTTTGGCCAAGTGCTTCTAGAAGTTGCTCCAAGGCGGCTGAGGCATCACCNACAATNGGCACTTCNACCGAAACATTCTTGCCGATGGATGCGGGGTCAATATCAATGTGTATGATCTTAGCGTGCGGAGAGAATTTCTTAAGATCTCCGGTGACCCGGTCATCGAATCGGGCACCTACAGCAAGCATGACATCGCACTCGTACATTGCCATGTTGGCCTCATAAGTGCCGTGCATGCCCAGCATGCCCAAAAACCGGGGGTGATCTGACGGAAGTGCACCCAGGCCCATTAGGGTATTGGTACAGGGATGGCCAAGCCGNTCCACGAGGGTCGTCAACTGTTTTGCCGCTCCAGAGAGCACCACGCCACCACCNGTGTAGATGATGGGGCGACGGGCCGTCAGTAGAAGCGTTGCGGCCCGGGAGATCTGTTTTGAGTGGGCTTTACGAACGGGTGCATATGAACGTATGCGTACATCCTTTGGATAATGATACGCAGTCATATGTGCCGTTACGTCTTTAGGGATATCGACAACCACGGGTCCCGGTCTGCCCGAATTGGCAATGAAAAACGCCTTCTTGATGGTCATTGCAAGATCCTTGACATCTCTGACCAGGAAATTGTGNTTCACACAAGGTCGTGTGATCCCGATGGTATCNACCTCTTGGAATGCATCATCTCCAATCAGATGGGTTGGCACCTGGCCGGTGAGTACGACCATTGGGATTGAATCCATATAGGCAGTGGCGATCCCGGTAACGGCGTTCGTAACGCCCGGCCCGGACGTGACCAGAACCACGCCCGTCTTGCCCGTAGCTCGAGCATAGCCGTCCGCCGCGTGAGTGGCAGCCTGTTCGTGGCGAACGAGGATATGTCGCACATCCTCTTGGCTATAAAACGCGTCGTAAATGTGAAGAGCCGCGCCTCCGGGATAACCGAAAACAAGTTCAACTCCTTCGTCCTTTAAACTTTGAACGACGATCTGCGCGCCGGTCAGCTCCATTAGCAAACCTCTAAAANGGTTGGATATTAACGATTCCCTAGGGACTGCCGGGAACCNAACCGCGAAAGTATAAACAGATCACCCGCTTGATGTAAATTCAGCGCTGTCTCCAGAAGGTGCTGCCGTCTGGCCGGTCCTCGAGAACCACACCCATCTCTTCAAGCTGTGCCCGCACCTTATCGGAGGTCTGAAAATCTTTCTCCTGACGTGCCCGGCTACGTTTCTGGACGAGATCCTCGATGACAGTGCTTTGCGCTTCCCCTGCTTTGGCCGAGGCATTCTCAGAAGCGCTGCCCGCTCGCAACATCACCGCGGGATCCTGGTAAAGCAGGCCCAACCGGCCCGCGAGGTTCTGTAATTCGCTNGCCAGCGTGAAGGCCGTGGCGGATTCCTCCGACTCAATCGCTCGATTGATTCTCTTCACCATTTCGAACAATACGGCAATCGCTGAAGGCGTATTGAAATCATCCTCAAGGGCGGCGTCAAATTTACCGGCAAATCCCAGAGTGTCCGAGCTCNATTCCCTGGGCGCTTGCGGCGCTAGCTCATAAGCCTTGTAAAGTGCCGCATACAGCCGTTCCAGCCCTGTCCTCGCCTGATCCAGTACGACCTCTGAAAAATTNAGAGGNCTTCGATAATGGCTNAATAGCATCAGGAAACGGACCACCTCCCCTGCCCGTGCTGGNTCCGTGTCGTTACCGACAATGTCACGGATCGTGAAAAAGTTACCNAATGACTTCGACATTTTTTCNTNGTCGATCTGGACAAAGCCATTGTGCATCCAGGTGTTGACAAACTTCGAGCCTGTAGCCCCTTCAGTCTGCGCAATCTCATTTTCGTGATGCGGGAACCGAAGGTCCATCCCGCCCCCGTGAATATCAAAATGGTCGGCCAGGCATCGGGTCGACATGGCGGAGCACTCAATGTGCCAGCCCGGGCGGCCTTCNCCCCAGGGCGAAGGCCATAGCGGTTCTCCCGGCTTGGCACGCTTCCATAGGACAAAATCAAGCGGATCATCCTTGGCTTCATCCTGGTCAACGCGGGCACCCACTTTCAACTCGTCGAGGGACCTTCCAGACAGGNGTCCATACTCACTGAATTCGCGAACCCTGAAGTACACATCCCCGTTACCGCCCTGGTAAGCAAGACCTTGTCCCTCAAGTTTTCGGATCATTGCAATAATCTCGGAGATATGGTCCGTTGCGCGGGGCTCCTGACTTGGCGGCGAAACATTAAGCACTGTCTCGTCTTCATGCATTGCATCGATGAACCGCTCTGTCAGGTCCTCAAACGGTTCCGAGAGCTCTGCAGCCCTTGCGATGATTTTGTCATCGATGTCTGTAATGTTGCGGACATAGTCGACCGTGTATCCCCAAGATCTCAATACGCGGACGACCATATCGAAGACCACCAGGACCCGGGCGTGGCCAAGGTGACAATAGTCATAGACCGTCATGCCGCAAACGTAGATGCCCACGTGTCCCGCCCTCAGGGGCTTAAAAAGCTCCTTTTTCCGGGTCAAACTGTTGTAGATTTGGAGTGCCATAGAGACCAACCGAACTAGCGAGGAGCGAATGGTAACCAAATGCTGCGTCTTCTCCAACTTGGCTGTAGCGCGAGCCCGTTCATTATGCCCAGTCCATATTTAAAATTGCTGTGATCNATCTCATCTCAGACCTCCACTTAACTCCTGATCAACCNGATTTGTGCGAGCATTTTGATCAGTATTCGANCACGCTTGCTCCGGGCGATGATCTCTACATTCTGGGTGATCTATTNGAATATTGGCTCGGCGATGATGCGGCTGACTTCCTTGGCCACACTGCGGTCGAACGGGTTCTTTCATCACTTTCCCAGCGCGGCGTACAGGTCTTCTTTTTATCAGGAAATCGTGACTTCCTTCTCGGNAGGNANTTTGCGGACCAGTGCGGCATGCAAATCATCTCAGATGAACACATCCTCGAACTGGGCCCCAAGCGAGTCCTTCTCATGCATGGAGACAGTCTGTGCACGGACGACATTGCGCATCAGAAGTTCAGAAACATGGTGCGTTTACCTTCCTGGCAGGATGAGTTCCTGCGAAAGTCGCTGGCGGAACGGGATGCTTTAGCGAAATTGGCNCGCTATCGCAGCGAGGATGGCAAAACGCAAAAAGCGGCGCAGATCATGGACGTTAACGATGAAGCGGTTGAGNGCGTCATGTGCGCTCACGGTGTTGNACTGCTCATCCNTGGACATACGCACCGACCGGCAGTCCATGAGCTAAATTTTTCAGGTAACGCTTACCGCGTGGTGCTAGGAGATTGGACTCCCGAGCCGAGCTGGATTAGGCTGACGGAGACTGGCTTGGAGTTGGTCTTTGCTGGCACCCGAAGACACCTTGCGTTTTAGAAGGCGCCCGACCGANGGTTAGTGGTATGCGCTGATCTCGGCCACATCCAACGACTCCCCACTTTTCTGCTTTGCCGCGTCATTGCGCGATCCAGCAAGGCTTTCCAGGAAATCATCGCTAACATCACCGGTTATATAGTTGCCGTCAAAACAGGATGCATCTACCTGACTGATCGCGGGATTCCCTTCCCGCACCGCGTCCACNAGATCGTCTAGNCGCTGATACAGNAATCGATCCGCGCCAATGAACTGGCCGATCTCATTCTCAGACCGCCCATTAGCAACAAGTTCCGAGCGCGACGGCATGTCGATGCCATANACGTTTGCATACCGGACCGGTGGCGCCGCGGACGCGAAATACACTTTTTTAGCGCCGGCTTCCCGGGCCATCTGAATGATCTGCTTNGAAGTGGTTCCTCGCACGATTGAATCATCAACCAATAGNACATTTTTACCTCTAAATTCAAGATCAATGGCATTAAGTTTCTGCCGGACCGATTTCTGTCTTTCCGCCTGCCCAGGCATAATGAATGTACGTCCGATATAACGGTTCTTGATAAATCCTTCTCGGTATTTCAGTCCGGAAACATTGGCCAACTGTAGCGCTGATGTCCGACTTGTATCTGGAATGGGAATGACGACGTCAATGTCATGATCCGGCCATACATTAAGCAGATGGCCGGCAAGTTTCTCTCCCATCCGAAGACGACTCTTGTAAACCGCAACGTCATCCATGATCGAGTCCGGTCTCGCCAGATACACATACTCAAACAAGCAGGGAGCAAGTTTTGCATCTGTTGCGCAGACCTGCCGTTCGATTGCTCCATCGGTCCTTATAAACACCGCCTCCCCGGGCGCTACGTCTCCTATGCTCTGGTATCCAAGGACGTCGAGCGCCACGCTCTCCGAAGCCGCCATCACTGAACGACTCGATCCGTCGATCCGCTCCCCCAGCACCAAGGGACGAATACCATAGGGATCTCGAAATGCAACTAATCCATATCCCACAATCATCGCCACCACCGCGTAGGCGCCCCGGCATCGGCGGTGCACACGNCTCACGGCATCGAAGATGTCCTGTGTCTGGAGCATCGCATTTCTATCGCGAACTGATCCCATCAACTCATGCGCGAAGACATTCAGCAAAACCTCTGAGTCCGAACTCGTGTTGATTTGACGGAGGTCATCCTGGAACAACTCCACACTCAGGTCCCGGGCATTGACTAAGTTGCCGTTATGGCCGAGTGCGAGGCCGAAAGGCGAGTTAACATAAAAAGGCTGCGCCTCCGACCGGTTGTCCCCTCCGGCTGTCGGATAACGGACATGTCCCAATCCCATGTTCCCTTCCAGTTGGAGCATATGCCGCGCGTCGAAGACATCCCGCACCAGACCGCTATCTTTCCTCAGGAATACCCGCCTGCCATCACAGGTCATGATCCCCGCNGCATCTTGACCGCGATGCTGGATCACCGTCAACGCGTCGTAAATCTGNTGGTTTACCCNCCCNGACCCGACAATACCGACAACACCACACATGATNAGCGCTTCTCCTTTAGGTCTCAGTCCGTATCGTCGTCGACGCCAAAAAGGCCCGTATCGAGTGACTCAACGGCAATGCTGTCCATCAGCGGTTGGGGCAACCAACCCGAGGCCAAGTCCACGACGGGATTAAAGTAAGGAACCAGGGCGGAAGCATTGTACCAACCCTGATCAGCAACCGCGGTAAAGCGCGCCACCAACAACACCGTGATAATGATTACCAGCGCACGAACAGTGCCGAAAACTCCGCCGAAGACGCGATCCATTCCGGTGAGACCGGTTGCCTTAAAGATTCGACTGATAAGACTCGCCGCTAATAACAAACCGATCAACACGACAACGAACGTCAACACCGCCCCCGCCACCTGGGACAACACTGAATTCTGCAGAATNGGGTCGATCCTCACCGCAACGGCAGGCCCGTAAACCAAGGCCAACCAGAAGGCTGCCGCCCAGGCAATCAGCGAAAGTACTTCCCGCAACAGTCCTCGAACGATCCCGAAACCCAAAGAGAGTAAAACCGTCAAGCCGAGGACAACATCGAGCACGGGCGGCCAGGAAAACCCCGCAATTTCATCCATTGAGAACNACCAAATTCGTGGATCGATTNAATTCCTTCACGGAAGTTCCACCACAAATGCCGGNTCACCGGTCACCAACATGGCCTTACCGCTTTCCCGTTCTGCCGTCGCGAGATCAGGAAACGGGCCAAGGTAGATCCTCACCGCTGTGTGCCCATTAATATCAATGTTCTCTCGTTGCGGCCTCATTCCGTTAGACACAAGCAACCCTGAGCGTGTCTCGAGGTTGCTGGGCTCAGAGAATACTCCGACACGAACCACCCAACCGGATTTTGCTGGAGTATCCGGAGAGGGAGCCGTATTAGTGATGGTCGGAGGGTCATTGATCGACTCCGACTGGATCTGCGCAGCATCCGTTGTGGGAGACGTAGCGACGGCGCCCGAGGTCGTTCCGATTGAGGAAATAAACTCACCCGTCGGCTCCAAGGTCGCTGGCGTGGCATTTACGGGGATCGGGACTGACTCGTCGCCCAACAACCAAGGCAGGATTAGGACCGGGATGGCCAGCAGAATAATTGCCCCGGTAGCCCGGTGCTTAAGACTGAACGGAGGCTCCGCAGGTGCTTCCACTTATCCAGGCGTCCTTTCCAATTGCCGNTCCAGTATATCACCCACGAGGTAGAACGAACCGAAAACCACCACGCGGTCGCCTGCCTCACTCGCCTCGACTGCCATCCGGTAGGCTTCCCGGGGCGAGGCCGAAAACCCTTGATGGGCAACGCGAAGCCCATCCAACGCGGAGCGAAAGTCGGAAGCCGATATAGTCCGGGGACCAGACAAAGCTGCGGGATACCAGTAGTCGACGTAGTCCCGCATTACGGCAACAGTCCCAGCAATATCCTTGTCCTCCAACATAGCGAACACCGCACGAGTTTTGCCAGCTATCGGATCCGCGCAAAGTTGTCCCGCTAATGCAGTTGCCGCTTGAAGGTTATGCGAGACATCAAACCAGGTGGTTATGGCGCCTTCATTCCGTTGCTGTCGCCCGGGCAGCGTGAGTGTTTGAAGAACCTCCAGGTGTTNTGGCGCCACCGGAAGCTCATCCTCCAGCATTCGAAGCGCCGCGAGCGATCCTCCAATGTTCTGCGCCCACGTCGGACTCGAAGCGTTAATCTCGAGATCCCCGATTAAAGAGGGCTCTCTCCAGGCGGGGCCCACCGGTGAAAACCCCCATTTACCAGTAGTCGCGGCGTCCATCCGGAAATCCCGATTCATCAGGCGCAGCTCACACTGGAGCGTACCGAGACGCGAGAGCAACGCTTCCGGGGGTGCCGGGTCCGACACGACGGCCCGTCCCTTAAAACGCAAAATNCCCGCTTTCTCCTTTGCGATGGCATCCCGAGAATCTCCAAGCCAGGTTTGATGATCTAAATCGACTGATGTAATGATTGCGAGATCTGGTTCCAACACATTCACCGCATCGAGTCGACCCCCCATGCCCACCTCCATAATCCAGACATCTAGCGAAGCGTTTGAGAAAATCTCTACCGCTGCCAAGGTTCCAAANTCAAAATAGGTCAGCGGAATCNCTCCTCGGACCTGATCGATGTTGTGAAACGCCTGACACAGGCTGCCGTCCGATGCTGTGCTGCCGTTTATTCGTATGCGTTCCCCGTAATGGACCAAATGCGGTGAGGTGTAGGTACCGACCCGGTAGCCTGCCGCCCGATATACCGCATCGAGCATTGAAACGGTGGATCCTTTCCCATTGGTCCCTGCAACTGTAATGACCACTTTTGGAATATTCGGACGCAGGCAGTGCAGCACCCGCCGGGGGCGATCCAGACTCAGATCGATCATCCGGGGGTGGACGGATTCGATATACGTGAGCCAGTCGCTCAGCGTCCGATCGGCCAGGCCCTGCATAGAGCAGCGTCAGTCGATTTCGGTAGTCGGCAAAGATTCTTCGCCGGCAAACAGCAACTTGGCCGCTGCTTTTTGAACAGGNCCGAACCCCAGCGTCTGAAGCGCTTCCCCAATAGTGCCCCTGAGCGCGCTTCTTGGGATCACCATGTCGATGGCGCCATGCTCTAAGAGGAACTCGGACTGCTGAAACCCTTCGGGCAGCGTCTCGCGAACCGTCTGTTCGATCACCCGGGGGCCCGCAAACCCAATGAGCGCACGGGGTTCTGCGATGATCAGGTCACCGAGCATCGCCAGGCTTGCCGACACGCCGCCCATCGTGGGATCCGTTAGNATCGAGATGAACGGCAGCTGNGCCTTGCTTAGATTCTTTAATGCCGCAGTCGTCTTTGCCATTTGCATAAGCGAGAACAAACCTTCCTGCATTCGGGCGCCTCCGCTTGCACTAAAACAAACGAACGGATTTCCCTGCTCAACCGCATCGTCGATACTGCGGGTGAATTTTTCACCGACCACGGAGCCCATNGANCCGCCCATAAAACCGAACTCGAATGCTACGGCATTCACTGGNATATCCTGAAGCGTCCCTCGCCCCCCGATCAAAGCCTCCGGCTCTAAGCTGGACTTACCCGCATCTGACAGGCGGTCACGATAACGCTTCGCATCCCGAAAATGCAGCACGTCAACGGCCCGTAACTCAGCGCCAATTTCCTCGAACCGCCCTTCGTCAAAAAACCCGTTGAGACGGGCACGAGCGCTCAGACGCATATGGTGATCGCATTTCGGACAAACCTGCTGCCCTCGGTCCAGATCAGCGCTATAGAGGACCGCACTGCAGTCATCGCACTTGCGCCAAAGTCCCTGCGGCACTCCTCGNCGGGTCGCGACAGACGCCACATCCTTGATTTTCGGTGGGATCAGTCGGTCAAACCAACTCATANACTTTTCCCTCTTATGGGTCGATCAGCAGCCTTCGCATCCCAGGCGGAGACCGCCTCGCAGAATGCCTTCATCTTCTTAGGGCACTTTCGGCCGGGTTCGAGCTCAACCCCCGTGCTCACATCAACCGCCCACGCCCCTGACCGATCAAGTGCGGCAGCAACATTGTGCGAATCTAAGCCTCCTGCCAGGATTACCGGCACCGGAAGATCAAGATTCGCCCGATCCCAGTCGAAAGAAACTCCTGTGCCCCCAACCGCGTCGGCATGGTAGGTATCGAGCAAAAACGCGCCGGCATTGGGATATGCGACGGGCAATCTTTCGGCGTCTATCCCCTCTCGCATTCGGACCGCTTTGATGTAGGGAAGGNCGCCGCGATCGCATTCAGCGGCCGACTCAGACCCGTGAAACTGTAGCACGGTCAATGGGACGCTCTCCAGAACACGTGTGATCTCAGCCTCTGAGGGATCGACAAAAACACCCACAAGATCCACCATTGGCGGCACCTCCCTGGCAACCGCCGTTGCCTGAGCAAGATCAACCACGCGCCGACTCTGGGGGAAAAAGATCAATCCCAGCGCGTCAGCACCTGCAGTCACTGCAACGGCAGCATCTTCTGCATGGGTAATTCCGCATATCTTGATTCGGGTTCGCACCCGGGTATTTTACCGTCAGCCCCGCATGCCGTCGTTCTACCAATATTTGCAAGGTTCGGGTGGCGGGGGAATATGGAAATCNCGGGGGTATGTGACTGCGCTCAGATACAGGCCATCCGGCAAAGCGGTCACACCGCCCAGTGCCCGATCACGACTTTCAAGGANCTCTTTCGCCCAGTTGACGGAGCGAGCGCCGGTGCCGATCGCGGTTAATACCCCCGCAATGTTTCGCACCATATGTTGAAGAAAACCATCCGCCTCGACGTCTATCCAGATCCAGGGACCCTTCTTATTCACCGTGAGTTCATGAATCTCCCGAACCGGTTGCTTTGCCTGGCAGCCGCTTGCCCGGAAGGCAGAGAAGTCGTGCCGACCTTTAAGGCAGATCGCTGCGGCACACATTCGCTGCACGTCAAGGCATTCATAGGTCCAGGAAACACGCTGGGCGAGATAGGTCGGCCGCACATCACGACAGAACAGGATATATCGATATTTTCTTGACAACGCGCTAAACCGCGCGTGAAACCGGTTATCAACTTCATTTGCCCAGGTCACCGCCAATCCTTCGGGAAGGTTGGTGTTGGCACCTCTCACCCAGTTCAACGCCGTACGCTCCGCGAGCGTATCAAAGTGGGCAACTTGGCCGCTTGCATGGACTCCGGTGTCGGTTCTTCCAGCGGTAATCACNCGAATCGGCGCCGCCGCTACCGAACTGAGAGCGCCCTCCAGTAAGTCTTGTACGGTAGTAACGCCTAACTGACTCTGCCAGCCATGAAAGCGGCTGCCGTCATATTCGACGCCCACTGCATAACGTTTAATGGATTCGCGTGCTTCTGACTCACTGACTTTACGGACTAAAGGCATGGTACCTCGTGTTGTAGAATCTTACAGCGGCTTAAACTGATTTTACCTTTAGGAAGCTTGGCTGGGTCCTTGGAGCGCTCCTCTCCCCTGGATTCAGCAAGCCCAACGGTCACCTGGAGAATAGACAGCATTCATGGCACCTCCCAACACTANCACCGAACCCCCCGAGACTTATCGGAGCGGCCCGGATGATCGTGGCCATTTCGGCATGTTCGGCGGCCGTTTCGTTGCCGAAACCCTAATGCCTCTAATTCTGGACCTTGAGGCCGCGTATNGTGAGGCGCGACAGTCNCCNGAGTTTCAGAGCGATTTTGACTACTATGCGACTCACTATACCGGACGGCCAAGNCCNCTTTATTTTGCCCGNAGCCTCACGGAAACTCTTGGCGGCGCCAAGGTCTATTTCAAGCGTGATGAACTNAACCACACGGGCTCACACAAGATCAACAACACGCTCGGCCANATTCTCCTCGCGAAGCNAATGGGTAAATCAAGAATCATTGCNGAAACAGGNGCGGGTCAGCATGGTGTAGCAACGGCTACCGTCTGCGCCCTGTTTGACCTCCCGTGTGTCGTNTATATGGGCGCAACAGACATCGAACGCCAGGCGCCCAATGTCTTTCGAATGAAGCTGCTGGGCGCTGANATCGTTCCCGTGACCAGTGGTACCGGGACACTTAAGGATGCCATGAACGATGCCCTACGTGACTGGGTCGCTAACGTCGAGGAGACCTTCTACATCATCGGGACNGTTGCGGGACCGCATCCCTACCCNGCTATGGTTCGCGATTTTCAAAGTGTGATCGGACNGGAAGCCAGATCNCAAATCCAAGAGGCCGAGGGGCGACTACCAGATACATTGGTGGCCTGTATCGGCGGAGGATCCAATGCGATGGGTCTGTTTCATCCCTTTCTCGACGANCCCGTCAATATCGTGGGGGTTGAGGCNGGCGGATACGGGCTCGACACCGNGAAACACGCNGCCTCTTTGACCGGCGGGCGTCCTGGGGTGCTTCATGGCAANCGAACCTATCTCCTTCAGAACGAAGANGGTCAGATCACTGACGCGCATTCCATTTCTGCGGGCCTGGATTANCCCGGNATTGGGCCGGAACANTCCTGGCTTCATGATCAAGGNCGAGTCNATTACGTCTCTGTNACTGACTCAGAAGCACTCGAGGCGTTTCAATTNTGCTGCCGAACCGAAGGGATCATTCCCGCGCTTGAACCTGCACACGCGCTTGCCCATGTGGCCAAGATCGCACCGAAGATGGACAAGGAGCANATCATTGTTATGAATCTCTGCGGGCGCGGTGACAAAGACATCTTCACGGTTGCAGATGCCCTGGGTATAAAAATATGAATCGGAACGACCGGGTCGCCCTGACCTTTGAGCGGCTTTCAGCTGAAGGTCGTGCCGGCCTTGTCACATTCATCACCGCCGGTGATCCGGATCCTGAGACGAGTCAACAACTGATGGAACGTCTGCCCGATGCCGGAGCAGATATCATTGAACTCGGGATGCCCTTTTCTGATCCCATGGCGGACGGCCCTGCTATTCAGGCGGCAAATCTTCGGGCTCTGGCCAGCGGGANATCACTGCGCAATACCCTCGANATGGTNNCNCGGTTTCGCCAGGGTAATGAANGGACNCCTGTAATCCTTATGGGTTATTTCAATCCGATATACCAATATGGGCCGNCTCGCTTCGTGAGGGATGCAGTCGAATCAGGAGTGGACGGNCTGATTATGGTAGATCTTCCCCCAGAAGAAGATGATGAACTNTGCGATCCNGCNCGGACAGCCGGCNTACACTGGGTCCGACTGGTCACNCCAACGTCTGACGAAAAACGCCTAAAACAGGTNCTCAGAAATACCAGTGGCTTTATCTACTATGTCTCGATTGCGGGCATCACTGGAACCCGGTCAGCNACTACGGGCGCCGTCGGTGACGCAGTGGAAGCGCTCCGNCAGCATACAAGCCTTCCAATCGCGGTCGGCTTTGGGATCAACAGTCCTGATCAAGTTANACAGACCGGNGAAATTGCCGACNGTGCAGTAGTGGGTTCTGCAATCATCCGNGANNTTGAGAGAAACCTCGACAGCTCNGGTNGTGCCCAACCTCAACTCCTGGANCGGGTNACGGAACTGGTCTCTGCTCTAGCTGAAGGGCTTCGGAGTTAACGCAGCAANCTGCTTCGAANCAAGAAGCGTTACCTTCGCGCTTCCTCCAGCAAGGCCTGCGCACGTTCTTTTATCGACGGATCCTGCGACAGGCTGAGACCCGCAAGGATTTCGCGGGCCGCGGCAGGATCGCCCATCTCAAGATACGCATTGGCAAGTTCCAGTTGGGTCTTTTCCTCGTTATCGTTNTCAATCGCCGGTGTGNNTTNGTCCACGGTCGCCAACGGGTCCTCTGGNNNCGGNGGGNCTGANGCGAGCGCTCCCTGATTNCCCGAAACGGTCTGCGTAAATGTCCCGTCCGGCAAAANGGGCTCCAGTTCCAATTCCAGACTCCCCGAAGCGTCTGCTGCCGTCTGCCCCACCCCGAACGCCTCGGGCGCTGGCTCTTGCGCCAAAGNNGCCGAAGGGGGCCTGGANTCCGAATCAAGCTCGAACANAATTCCCTCATCCGNANTGGAGGGTGCCGNTACCGCGCTCGATAATNCACCCGCATCGTCGNTCNCCGGATGGNCCGGAAGGTCAATCACTGCCNCGGCNGGTATCGTTTCCGNCTCNGACACGTCACCGCTGTCGTCCAGCTTAAATTCGCGAATCAGCTTGTCGAGGTGTGCTTCTTCCGGTGATCCCGGGNCNACCAGGTCTCTCACNTCGACTGCGAGTTCCTGGAATGCCTCACCCCGCGACAACACTTTCAACACCTCNAGCAGCTTGAGCTTGAGTTCCATCCGATCCGGCGTGCGTAAGATGGCATCGCGAAGCGTCTGCTCAGCCTGCGTCGACCGCCCATAGGCAAGATAAATCTCTGACTCTGTCAGNGGATCCACTTCGTCGCTTTGAACAGCGACGCCGCGCTGCGTCTCAATNTCGGTCACAAACCCGGCACCAACGCTCTCCTCCGGGNTGCCGGGCTCNCCGGNTCCAGAGTTNGCCTTCGCTTGNGNAGCACGCCCATCGAACAAAGGTTGTCGCANTACAGAGTCCTGTGTCAGGANATCCTCCCCNTCCGNCCCATTCCTCGCGACTCGGCGGCGNCGGAATAGGATAAACAGCCACAACAGTAGAAACACAGCAACNANCAGTGACATTGCCTGTTGGGTCATACCGGGGACCACTGATTCACCTTCGACCAGAGCTTGCAAACCAATCTGTCCCAAGCTCCCTAAGGNCCTAATCCAGCCCTCACTTTGGAACGCCACCCAGTCGAGCATCTGNGCGGGCTCGANCCAAGGAGGCAACGGCNCGATTGGTTCNATGGCNCCCNCCGTAGACGTATCTAAGCCCNAGGGCGCCACNGACTCNGCCAANGGCTCGTCCGTTGCCGATTGCTGTACTGGCTNGGCCGAAGAAGTTTGTTCCTCCAATNCGNTACCTGAATCCTCCTCGCCNTNCCTTGGAATCTCACCTGCTGCTGCCNNCTGANCNGCTGAGTCCATCGCAGCTGNGGAATTCTCACTCCCTTCAAACGGTTCAGCAGAAGACCCGGAATTCCNCTGATCGGTTGTTAACTCCTGCGCGAGCATTGCCTGCAACTGTTTTTGCGCGATCGCCAATTGCGTCTCTTGNAGCTCGATCAGNTGCATGGTCTTCTCCAGCTGTTGCTGGAGCAGTTCCACCTGTTGGTTNAGTTGCTGATTTTCAAGCTCTTTCGAGCCCAAGGACTCCTCAACCACGCTCAAACGATCGGTCAANGNAGCAACTGCTNCNTCGCTCACCAAAGCCGNAGTCCCGGNTCTTTCTTGCGTAGAATTCTGAGTGTCAGANGGTGCTAGTGCGGTTGCTGAGGCTATTNCTCCCTTCCCNGCAGANCCGGCTACTGGCTGGACGATCCGNAGGATATAACTGACCGAACCCCCCTCGGCTGTATCCGTTCCAGGCTCCGTTGTTTCTGCCGGCGGCGAATGCAATGTCATCCAGTTGTTGCTGCTACTGTCATCCGGCGCCGACTGGGGCCCGCGTTGCAGCCAGTTCAATAGATGGTCTTCATAGACCGCTCTTGCCGCCTCCGGGTCCGTGTCTGCCATCAGTCGCTCGGAGGGTACGTGTAACATTGTGCCTTCCCGCAGGAGGTTCATGTTTCCGTCAATAAAACCCTCAGGGTTGTCACNCACCAACGCAACCATGGTCTGCTCTAGCGTAATNGGTCCGGCCACCACAATNCGGCGCGCGANCTGCATNAGCGTTTCACCTNGCTCAACAGGTCCAATGTACTCCCCCGGGTAACTCAGCCTNGACTCAGGGATCCTGGGTTGACCGAACTGCGTAGTCGNAAGCTGAACGTTTGTCGCNGGCTCCNCGGGATCCANCATCAGCGTGTAGTCCCGCAGCAGCTGTTGTTCTGCTGACTCGAGCAGTACCAGAAANCGTAAAAANGGTGTCGCCACCGGATTAATNGTTTCAACGCGCACCACCGGAGGAGTCGAGACAAGATCTGTNGTAAAGATCAAACCGGTAACAGCTTTATCGAATGGAATCCCTGCGACCTCATGTGCGTCAGACGANGCCAGAGAGACCATCAAGGATCCNGGGGAGACGACGGCCTCGAGGCCCTTNAGTGAGATGGAAGCCTGCAGGGGCTCGTTAAGNCTTGATGCNAGCGAAATCCCACCAAGCTGAACGGCGCTTGCCGTACCACACGCAATGACCTGCAGAGCAAGCCCCCCGGCGGTCAGCAGTATCTTNAGCCGTCGGATGAACTTCGGNGTGAAGGNGGGTCGTACGGGGGGGACGNATCGAGTGATCATCCCTTGATTATAGGCAGGGAAGGAGACTGAACCAATCGNCGTTTAGCGCTGCCACGCAGTTTCANTCTATGCCCGGGCGTGGAGCAGTTCGGCAATCTGGATACTGTTTAATGCNGCTCCCTTGCGAATATTGTCNGCCACCACCCACAGACAAAGCCCATTNTCGCAGGAGATATCCTCACGAATACGTCCGACNAACACCGGATCGGCATCGGCGGCATCTGACACTGCCGTCGGATAACCTCCCGCCTCGCGCTCGTCGATTACCGAGACGCCNGGNGCACCCCTCAGAACGTCACGCGCTCGCTCTGCTGTCATCTTTTCCCGGGTTTCAACGTGAATNGCTTCTGAGTGGCCATAAAAAACGGGAATGCGCACCGTCGTTGGGTTGACTGCAAGAGCCTCATCATCAAAGATTTTCTGGGTCTCCCAGACCATCTTCATCTCTTCGCGTGTATAGCCATTGTCTTGAAAGGTATCAATGTGGGGAATGGCATTGAACGCAATCTGTTTAGGCATAACTTCAGGATGTGCGCCTTTCCCGTTCAAAAGCGACGCTGTCTGTCCTGCAAGCTCCTCTATTGCCCGACGTCCCGCGCCCGACACAGCTTGGTACGTCGCAACATTTATACGATGGATACCGACCTCGTCATAGATCGGCTTTAATGCAACCACCATCTGGATCGTCGAACAATTCGGGTTCGCAATTAGACCGCCGTGACCGTCGAGCGCATGAGGATTGACCTCCGGTACGACGAGCGGCACATCCGGGTCCATTCGGAAATGGGAAGTGTTGTCGATCACCACACAACCTTGAGAAACCGCTTTAGGCGCGTACTCCGCCGAAACCCCTCCCCCCGCAGAGAACAGTCCCAGTTGAACCTGGGAGAAATCAAACGTGGCAAGGTCTTGAACGCGGACGGCCTTGCCCCGAAACATAATCGTACTGCCTGCCGATCGTTCACTCGCAAGCGGATGCAACGTCCTTACCGGAAACGCCCTCTCCTCCAGCAAACGGAGCATCACTTCACCCACCGCACCCGTGGCGCCGACCACCGCGACATCAAATTCCTGACTTGAGCTCATCACCGTCTCGATTCCAATAGATGCACTAGCGGGAGATTGCACAACCCCGATATCTCACCGGGATATGATTTCAACGAGAAAGATCCTGAAACAACCACGGGACCTCTNTCATGCGGCGTTGTTCNTAAGCGGAGATATCGCCTTCGTGCTGCATNGTGAGGGCNATATCGTCCAGGCCCTCGAGAAGGCANTTCTTCTTGAAGTTATCCATCTCGAACCGGTAGACCTGGCCTGAGTCAGTCGTTGCCGTCTGGCGATCCAGATCGATTTCCATGGAAAATGGGCCTGAAGCTTGATTGCACTCAAACAAGGCATCGATATCGGCAGAGGGCAATATTATCGGGAGCACTCCGTTCTTAAAGCAGTTATTGAAAAAAATATCCGCATAACTTCCCGCAATCACTGTCCTGATNCCAAAGTCCCGAAGNGCCCAGACTGCATGTTCGCGCGAGGACCCACATCCAAAGTTCTCGCGCGCCAAAAGCACCTTCCCTTCCCGATAGGCTCTTTGGTTAAGAATAAAGTCTGAATTAAGTGGCCGATTGCTGCAATCCTCTCCCGGCTCCCCCTGATCCAGATATCGCCAGGCATCAAACAGATTATCGCCAAATCCCGACTTTTCAACGGANTTNAGGAACTGCTTCGGAATGATTGCGTCCGTATCAACATTGCTGCGGTCGATTGGNATCACAACACTTGTGTAATTAATAAACTTTTCCATAATTGCCCCAATTCCTAGAGCTGTTTAGGGTCAGCAAAGCGTCCCGCAATCGCTGCTGCTGCTGCCATCGAAGGCGAAACCAAATGGGTTCGGCCACCATANCCCTGCCGTCCTTCAAAATTCCGATTCGAAGTGGCCGCACAACGCTCTCCGGGTTCGAGCCGGTCTGCATTCATGGCGAGACACATGGAACAACCCGGCTCTCGCCATTCGAACCCCGCCTCCGTAAAGATCCGGTCGAGCCCCTCGTTCTCTGCCTGACTCTTTACTAGTCCAGACCCGGGCACGACCAGTGCCTGCTTGACGTTCGCCGCGACCTTTCGCCCTGAAGCGACTTGTGCGGCCGCACGCAGATCTTCAATCCGTCCGTTAGTGCAAGCCCCGATGAAAACCTTGTCAACCTCAATAGCGTCTATTCGGGTTCCAGGAGCCAGATCCATGTAATCTAGTGCGCGAGCCCAATCTCCCTGACGTGTCTGGTCCGGAGCATCTGCCGGATCGGGAACGACCTCGTCAACACTCACGACCATTTCGGGAGAGGTGCCCCAAGTGACCTGTGGCCGCAACGAAGAGACGTCCAGATCATATTCCCGATCAAAGACTGCGTCCGGATCGCTCACCATCTTCGACCAGTAGGCCTTCGCGCGCTCGAAGTTTTCCCCTTTCGGGGTATAAGGTCGGTCCTGAAGATAAGCCACCGTCCGGTCGTCAACGCCTACGAGCCCAGATCGAGCACCTGCCTCAATCGCCATATTGCAAAGCGTCATGCGCGCCTCCATCGAAGCACTCCTAACGGCACTGCCAGCAAACTCGATTGCGTATCCGGTTCCGCCAGAAGTGCCAATAAGCCCGATGACTGCGAGGATCATATCTTTTGAAACGACACCGTCTGATAGCGTCCCGTTCAGATTGATCCGCATGTTCTTCATTTTCCCAGCGACAAGACACTGCGTCGCTAGGACGTGTTCAACCTCAGAGGTGCCGATCCCAAAAGCGAGCGCACCCAGCGCTCCGTGGGTCGCCGTATGTGAATCGCCGCAGACGATTGTCATTCCCGGCTGCGTCGCTCCCTGCTCAGGTCCGACAACGTGTACGATGCCCTGCCGCGGATCTGTCATCGAGAACTCGGTGATCCCAAACTCCTTGCAGTTGCGATCCAGTGTCTCTACCTGTAGCCGGGCAATGGGATCAGTAATCCCTGCTCGCCGATCAGTCGTCGGCACATTGTGATCCGCCACTGCAAGATTGGCCGCTTTGCGTCGCGGCGTCCNNNCTGCCTCACGNAGGCCACCGAAGGCCTGTGCGGACGTCACTTCGTGCAGAAGTTGAAGATCGATATAGATGAGCGCGGTGCCATCGTCTGACTCCCGCACCCGGTGCTGGTCCCACAGTTTGTCGTAAAGGGTTTTTCCGGTCATGTGCTTCTCCACGAGGGCGGACGATTTTAACACAGCGCTTCTCGGAATCTTGCGATTCCCAACTGGACTGACAACCAGGGATATCCCGCTTAGGCCCTGGATGTTATTCTTTATCTCGTCTGTCACTTAAGGATCAACGAGATTGCCCAGCTATCGTTCACTGTTCATTGAATTGGAGCGCGCGCTCGGAAAAGTGCTTCTACCTATCGATCGTGAAGCGACAGAGCCTGCCCGGCTGATCTCGTCCAACGCCGCGTTTCTGGATTTAACTCGATCCGTTGCAGAAAACGTTTACGTGCAGAATGGCTGTCGCTCCTTGTATGACCCTGTAGGGCTTTTTCCCACACTTGATGCACTGGGGAAGGTGAAGAGCGAACGCAGAACGTCGGATAGGCTGGATGTCGTCGCGGCGGATTTTCTTGAGCGAGTCGGAGAAGCGGTGATCCGGCTGTTTGCAGACGCCGGCAGGGATACTTATGAAATATCGACCAAACCGCCCGGGCAAACCCCGTTGCGGCGGACCAAAAAAGTCCGCGAGGCTTAGCGTCAGTCTTTCGACCGACGCAGTGGGCCTACCGCCTCCTCGACGCCAAGCGCACGCTGGCGCAATAGGTGATCGACCAGAACCAGGGCCAACATCGCCTCGGCTATCGGTACCGCGCGAATTCCCACACAAGGATCGTGCCGCCCTGTGGTGACCACCTCAACCGGTCGGCCGTCCGTGTCGACCGTTCTCCCCGGGGTCGGGATACTTGAGGTCGGCTTGAGCGCCAACGCCACAGTGATCTGCTGCCCGCTCGAAATCCCACCCAGCACGCCGCCCGAATTATTGCTCAGGAACCCATCAGGGGCCATCTCATCTCGATGCTCGCTNCCGCGCTGACGGATGCAGGCGAACCCCGCACCAATNTCAACACCCTTTACTGCATTGATCGAGACCATCGCGCGGGCAATATCCGCATCTAGACGGTCGAAAACAGGTTCGCCAAGACCCGGCGGCACACCATCTGCAGTCACCAGAATTTTCGCGCCAATGGAGTCGCCNTCCTTGCGGAGTGCGTCAATCAAAACACCGATATCCTCTACTTGGCTTGGATCGGGAAAGAAAAACGGATTTTCTGACACCGANGCCCAATCCATCGTCTTCGCCTCGATTTCACCAATCTGACTCATACATCCTTGAATCGTGATCCCCGCGTTCCCCAAGAGGTACTNNCGNGCAATCGCGCCAGCCGCAACCCGCGCCGCTGTCTCCCGTGCTGATGCCCGGCCACTGCCCCGATAGTCGCGCAGGCCATACTTTTTCAGATAAGTGTAGTCGGCATGGCCGGGACGAAATTGCGTTCGAATCTTTTCATAATCACGAGGGCGNTGATCCTCGTTTCGGATAAGTAAAGCGATCGGAGCGCCGGTGGTNTTTCCCTCAAAAACACCGGCCAATATCTCAACTGCGTCNGATTCTCGGCGCTGGGTGGTGTAGCGGGACTGTCCNGGGCGACGCCGATCCAGNTCAACCTGAATATCGGNTTCCGAAATCGCCAGGCCGGGGGGGCAACCGTCCACAACGCAGCCGAGGGCTGGCCCGTGACTTTCGCCAAAGGTGCTGACCCGAAAAATCGTTCCCAGTACGCTACCGCCCATTGCCAAACTCCAGCAGACCGAACACCGTTTTAAGTCCGGGGCAACGTCACGCCACTTTGCCCCTGATACTTACCCTGCCGGTCTTTATAGGAAACTTCACAACCCTCATCAGATTCAAAGAAAATCACCTGCGCGACGCCTTCGTTCGCGTAGACCCGAGCAGGTAATGGCGTGGTATTGGAAAACTCTAACGTCACATGTCCTTCCCACTCGGGCTCGAATGGAGTGACATTAACAATAATACCGCACCGTGCGTAGGTCGATTTCCCCAGGCAGATGGTGAGTACATTCCTCGGAATCCGGAAGTACTCCACCGTTCGGGCTAGGGCAAATGAATTCGGCGGGATGATGCAGCATGAGCCCTCGAAATCAACAAAACTGCTCTCGTCAAATGCTTTCGGATCAACGATCGCTGAGTTGATATTTGTGAATATCTTAAATTCGCTGGAACAGCGTATGTCATAGCCATAACTTGAGGTGCCGTACGACACTACGCGCTGCCCGTTAACCATCGATACCTGGCCAGCCTCGTAAGGATCAATCATCCCCTGCTCGGCCATCCGCCTTATCCAGCGATCAGATTTGATAGTCATGCCGCCTCGCTTCAGGTGTTCTGCACCACGATCGAGGGGAACACCTCACTATAGTTTCGCTTTCGAGCGGCCAGACGGCCCGCCACCTGCCGTGCAATTTTGCGGTAATTCCCCGCCACCAACCCATCAGGGTCGGCCACCACCGTGGGGCGTCCACTATCGGCATCCTCGCGAATACGAATATCCAAGGGGATGCCCCCGAGTACATCGACACTGTATTCCGCAGCCATCCGTTCCCCACCACCGGTGCCAAAGATCGCCTCTTCATGTCCACATTTGCTGCAGATGTGCGTACTCATGTTTTCGATCACGCCAAGCACAGGAATTTCTACTTTCTCGAACATCTTTAACGCTTTCCTGGCATCCAGCAAAGCGATATCCTGCGGCGTCGTAACGATAGCGGCGCCCGACACAGGAACTTTCTGCGCGAGCGTTAGTTGGGTATCGCCGGTTCCTGGCGGAAGATCGATAACGAGATAATCAAGATCCCGCCAACGGGTGTCATTGAGCAATTGCTCGAGCGCCTGCGTGACCATCGGCCCTCGCCAGATCATTGGCGTATCCTCATCAATTAAAAAACCGATGGACATCGCCTGGAGTTGATAACTGACCATCGGCTCGAGTGTCTTGCCGTCCGCTGACTGCGGCCGTCCACTGATTCCGAGCATCCGCGGCTGACTGGGCCCGTAGATATCTGCATCCAGGATACCTACAGCAGCGCCTTCGGCTGCAAGCGCCAGGGCGAGGTTAGAAGAAACCGTGGATTTGCCAACGCCCCCCTTCCCCGAGGCGACGGCGATAATATTCTTTACTCCCTTAATGGGGGTCACCCCCTTCTGAACCTCATGGGCGGCGACCTTGGTCTCGATCGCAACGTCAACTTTGCCGGCATAACCATCGCCAGTCAGGGCGTCCCGGATCAAGGTCCGCAAATCATCGTGCCAGCCGGTTGCCGGGTACCCCAGAGAGATTTCGATCTTAATTCCGGTTTCCCCGACCTCGACATCACCAATGCTTTTGCCAGCAGCCAACGTCGTACTTGTGTGGGGATCCGTAATAGACCCTATAACTTTTTTGATCGCTTCGTCCGAAATATCTGTCATCGGTGTTCTGTTCCCGAAAATGTTGCCCGGACAAACATTGTCGCAAGCCCCCAATCAAGGGGCCGTGATGCTACCACACCGAGCCATTCCCCTCCCTACCTTACGTTATAATTCGTCCGCATTTAAAGTCGCGCATATGACTTCATCCACAGGCCGCGCAGGCTTTTGACCGGCCACCGCTCTCCTCCGGAATGACCCGCATGACCTCTGTCCCGCGCAAGATCTTGGCCACCAGCGCCTTGCCGTACGCCAATGGGCCAATTCACCTGGGCCATTTGGTGGAGTACATTCAAACTGACATCTGGACCCGTTTTCAGCGTCTTAGGGGGCATGAGGTTTACTATGTCTGCGCGGAGGATACCCACGGCACTCCCATCATGCTCAAGGCCCGTGATGAAGGCCTGACACCGGAATCTCTCATAGAAAAAATCGGTAACGAGCACCGTCGTGATTTCGCTGACTTCAACATTGCATTTGATAACTACTACACGACGCACTCAGAGGAAAACCAACACTTTTCCGAGTTCATCTTCGAGCAGCTTAAAACCAAAGGTCATATAGCCACTCGAACCATTACCCAGGCCTATGACCCAGTGGAAAAGATGTTCCTCCCGGANCGTTTTATTCGCGGNACCTGTCCGCGGTGCGGCGCNGAGGATCAGAATGGAGATAATTGTGANGTCTGCGGTGCGGCCTACGCGCCAACTGACCTNNCCGATGCGGTTTCCGTTATCTCGGGGGCTGCTCCGGTTTCCCGTGATTCCGAACATTACTTTGTCCGACTGTCCGACTTTGAACCCATGTTGCGCGACTGGACGGGCTCCGGACGTTTACAGTCGGAGGTGGTCAATAAGNTAAACGAGTGGTTTGATACNGGCCTCCANGATTGGGATATCTCCCGCGATGCGCCCTACTTCGGGTTCGANATTCCAGGNGCGCCGGGTAAGTACTTTTATGTCTGGCTTGATGCACCGATTGGATACATGGCAAGTTTTCGCAACTTCTGTAACTCAAGCGGTGTGGACTTCGATACTTTTTGGGCCGCTGACGCCCCTGCTGAGCTCTACCATTTTGTCGGTAAAGACATACTTTACTTTCACACCCTGTTCTGGCCCGCGATGCTCCATGGTGCCGGGTTCCGCACACCCACCGCGGTGTTCACCCACGGCTTTCTCACCATTAACGGTCAGAAGATGTCCAAGTCTCGGGGGACTTTCATCAGGGCGCGAACCTACCTAAATCATCTGGATCCTGATTACCTTCGTTATTACTTTGCGGCGAAGTTAAATAACCGGGTTGAAGATATCGATTTTAACGTTGAAGACTTTGTCGTGCGCGTAAATGCGGATCTTGTCGGAAAAGTTGTCAACATTGCGAGCCGTTGCGCCGGGTTCATCGAGAAACGATTCGAGGGGCAGTTATCTGGGACATTGCCCGATCCCGCGCTGACCGAGAAGTTTTGCGAGCAGCACAGCGCTATCTGTCAGTATTTTGAAAATCGGGAATTCAGCCGGGCCGTTCGCGAAATCATGGCATTGGCAGATCTTGCCAATCAGTACATTAACGACGTCAAGCCGTGGATCATTGCCAAGGACGGCGCTCGGGTCGACGAACTTCAGGCCGTTTGCACCCAGGGTCTTAATCTTTTCCGCATGCTGGTTACCTGGCTGGCCCCGGTGGTCCCGAAGTTAGCAGCGCGCAGTGGAGAGTTTCTACGCCATCCCATCACTACCGAAAACGCCCTAGAACAAGTCACCAAGCCGCTGCTTGATCACCAAATCGGTCCTTTTGTCCGACTTTTGGATCGGATTGCATTGGAGGATGCCAACGCGATGATGGAGGATACTCAGTTTATGAATGAAGACGAAGGGAACAACTCCATGAGCAAACACCTGAAGGGCGATCCGATCTCACCAGAGATCACCATAGACGAATTCGCTAAGGTTGACCTTCGCGTCGTTCGTGTAAATGCCGCTGAGACAGTCGAGGGCGCCGACCGCCTTCTGAAGTTGACCCTAGATCTTGATGGTGAGACTCGGGAAGTCTTTGCCGGAATCAAAAGTGAGTACGATCCACAGACGCTCGTCGGTCGGCACGTGGTCATGGTGGCCAACCTCGCCCCGAGGAAAATGCGGTTCGGGGTTTCCAACGGCATGATCCTCGCCGCCTCCGGTGCCAACGATGCCGACGGCATCTTCTTACTCTCTCCTGACGACGGCGCCGAATCAGGGATGCGAGTCCGTTAGCGATTGCTCCGCGGTTTCCATGGCAACCCAACCAGCTCTGGCTGAGCAGCGACACTTGTTCGAGATCCCGGACGAGGTGTGCTATCTCAACTGTGCCTATATCTCGCCGCTTTTAAAGTCGACGACGCAGGCCGGCAAACAGGGCATGGCGCGCAAGTTGCGGCCATGGGAAATCAGGCCTCCAGACTTCTTCTCGACAGCCGGGAAGATTCGCTCAACCGCCGCATCACTATTCGGAAGTACAGCGGATGATATTGCGATCGTGCCATCCGCCAGTTACGGTCTCGCAGCTGCCGCCCGAAACCTCCCCGTCCGCAAAGACCAAAATATCCTTGTGCTCGCTGAACAGTATCCCTCTAACTACTATGTTTGGGAGGCGCTGGCCCGCAACTCCGGAGCGACGCTCCGATCGGTGGCCCGGCCCGCCGATGGAGATTGGACCCGAGAGATCCTGGAATCACTCGACAACCAGACAGCGATTGCGGCGCTACCGCATTGTCATTGGTCCGACGGCACGCTAGTTGACCTTGTCCAGATTCGGCAACACCTCGATGAGATGGGCGGCGCGCTGGTTGTGGATCTTACCCAGAGTCTCGGTGCCATGACCTTTGACGTCGGCTTGATCCGCCCAGATTTTGCGGTCGCCGCAGCCTATAAATGGTTACTTGGCCCCTACGCGACGGGCCTGCTTTATGTTGACCCCCGACACCACGAGGGAGAGCCTCTGGAGATGCCTATTTTTTCAAGGAAAAATGCGGTGCAGTTTAGTGATATCAGTTACCGAGATGACTTCGAGCCGGGTGCCTGCCGTTTTGATGTCGGCGAGGTTGCCAACTTTGCGCTGCTGCCCGCGCTTCATGACGCACTGCTGCAAATCCTTGAATGGCAAGTACCGAGGATTCAGGCGAGTCTTGGCCAGCGGACAGCGGTCATTTCAGCCGAGGCTCGCACTCTGGGACTTGATGTCGTTGACCCAGCGCGGCGTGCCCCGCATTTCCTCGGTATCCGTTTTCCTACCGGGCTCCCTGCTGGACTGACTGAACATCTTCGCGACCAACAGATCTACGTCAGCGTTCGCGGCGAGACCCTTCGAGTGACTCCCTACCTCTACAACACGGAAAATGATCTGGCACGGTTTAATCAAGCGCTCCGGAGCTTTGTGTGAGTACCGAGGCCTACAGTACCGCGGACAAAATCGATGCCCAACTCCCGCAACTCCAATGCCAACGTTGTGGTTACCCTTCGTGCCGACAATTTGCGGAAGCAGTTTCAGACGGTGACGCACCGGGGAACCGATGCGATCCTGGTGGCATCCGGGTTCTCAATCTGTTGAATTCGATCGTCGGCCAAACCCATCAAGCTCTAGACCAGAACTTTGATTCACCGCTGTTGCCGACCGGAGTAGTCATCCGTGAGTCTGAGTGCATCGGTTGTACGCTTTGTATCCAGGCCTGTCCGGTCGCAGCAATCATCGGTGCCGGTAAACTCATGCATACAGTGATCTCCACAGACTGCACAGCTTGCGAGCTCTGCCTTCCAGTATGCCCCGTAAATTGCATCAGTCCAATTAATTTCCAGAAAAAAGAGACATCAACTTTTCAACGGTCTTTAACCACGCAGTCATCCCATCACCGTCTAAACTTCGAACGCTGGCAACGACGCACCGAACCGACCCCCATTGAGCGGACCTACTCTAACGAGGCTTCGCTGCGGGAAGAGATCGCAAGGAGCGTTGCCAGAGTTCGTGTGAAACGAAGCAAGCTAAATCAGGAGCATCCTCCACGTGAACGCGGCGCAGCGTAATGAACTCTTCGCTCGGCTCCAGAAATCTATTCCTGAGCCGGTAACAGAGCTTAAATACCGCACCCGTTTTCAGTTGCTGGTATCTGTGATTCTTTCTGCCCAGGCAACTGATCTATCGGTCAACCGGGCAACCCGAAAACTTTTTCGAACTGCTGCAACCCCTGAAGCGATTCAAAACCTCGGCGTCTCAGGCTTGAAGCAATACATTCGTACGATCGGCCTGTACAACACAAAGGCCGTTAATATCATCAAGACCTGCTCGATCTTGTTAAACGATCACGCAGGTCGCGTCCCACGCGAACGCAGCGCATTGGAGGCATTGCCCGGTGTNGGACGAAAGACCGCAAATGTAGTGCTGAATACCGCGTTTGGTGAGCCCACCATAGCCGTCGATACCCACATCTTTAGAGTAGCCAATCGGACAGGCCTGGCAAAGGGGCGAACGGTTCTACAGGTCGAGCGTGGGTTGCTGACAAGGACGCCCGAGCCTTACCTCAAGCCCGCCCACCACCTGCTTATCCTACACGGACGTTATACCTGCCGTGCGCGNAATCCGCTTTGCGGCCGNTGCGTTATTTTTGATCTCTGCCAGTTTTCCGCAAAGAGGCTCTAACCTTTTAGCGATATCGCTCACGAAGATACGGCACCANCGGATTCATCGTCCAATAAGCGGCGCTGACGTACCGATTCAAAAAGGGCGACTCCAGCAGCCACCGAAACGTTCAGGCTAGAAAGAGCGGACGCCGTCGGAATTCGGACCAGCGCGTCACAGTGCTTGCGGGTAACCTTTCGCACCCCACTTGATTCTGCGCCCACAACGAGAGCAATACGGCCGGAAAGATCGAAATCATATAAAGAGCTCCCTCCATCAGCCGCGGTTCCAATAATCCAGATGCCCGCCGTTTTGAGTTTTTTGAGGACCCGCGTCCAACTCCCAAGCTCGAAGAGCTTAAGTTGATGGATAGCGCCCTCCGCAACACGCATTGCCGCGGGTGTTAACCCCGCTCCAACCGTTGCCGGCATGATGACCCCTTCCACCCCCGCNGCGGCNGCTGTCCNTAAACAGGCTCCCAGGTTNCTTGGATCCTCGAGCCCNTCNAGCAACAACACGAGTGTATTGGGGCCAATCCCGGTCAGCCANGTGNTGAATTCTGACCACCCCAGTGCCGGTGCACGGGGCAGTAAGCCGACCACACCTTGGTGCCGAACCGTCCCGGCTAGGCGACTCAACCCGTCGCGGTCGGCGCGTCTGACCTGAACACCACGCGCAAGCGCCATCGACAGGAGTTGGCTGATACGTTGATCCTTCCGAGCCCCATCGTGAACGATCTCGCTGATNGCCACAGGGTTAGCTTTAAGCGCCGCCTCGACCGAGTGAAAGCCGCACAGGGCGAGATCCTTGNTATCCATCAATGTCTGCGCCTGTGGTCCACGCGACGCCTGGGCCGCGCCTGATTGTGGCGGNAGCTGTTACGCTTTCGAGACCTTGATGAGGCCGCGCGGTCACCCTCATCAGAAACTCGGATAAAGTCGATCTTCCCCTCCTCCGGCTGTACACCCGCCACCCTGACACGCATCGTGTCCCCGAGCCTGACTCTTTCCCCTGTCCGATGTGCCGCCAAAGTCATGTGCCGCTCATCAAACTCGAAGTAACCTTGCCCGAGTTCTGAAACATGAATCATGCCCTCNACCGNAAAATCATCCAGNGTGACGAAGGCGCCGANCTCGGCAATGCCGCTCACCGTGCCAGAAAACGCATTTCCGACGTACTGACGCATGAATTGCCCCTTCAACCATGTCATCATCTCCCGTTCTGCTATTTCAGCCCGCCTCTCTGTGCTCGAGCAATGGTCCGCAATCATCACAAGCTCCGGTTCACTGTAATCGCTCTCTGGTGCCTTCTTCCTATTCAAGACGATCTTGAGCAGCCGATGCGCAATGAGATCGGGGTAACGTCGGATCGGTGAGGTGAAGTGCGTGTAGGTCGCGAACCCCAATCCGTAGTGGGGAGCTCTCGAGGGAGAATAAACCGCCTGCTTCATGGACCGCAAGACCAGTACCTGCAAAGCGCTCAAAGGAATCTCGGATTGCTTGGCCGATGCCAGGGCGCGGGACAATGATTCTCCGTTGGGAACGCGACCACCGTCAATGGTGACGCCAAACATCCCGAAGATTTCCCTAAGCATATTAATCGCGTCCCGATCCGGGGCATCGTGACATCGGTAGATCGCTTGAGAAAATGCACACTCCAGTGTCTGCCCGGCACAGACATTCGCTGCCAACATACATTCCTCAATAAGTCGCGCAGCCTTAAGACGAGGTCTTGATGNCATCGATTCGATATGCCCGTCATCGTCGAANAAGGTNTCTNTCTCAGNAAATTCCAGTTGCAGACTTCCNGCTCCCCGACGCTGACTCAAGANCNGGNTGCTGACCNTNTCTAGCGCCATGAGGCTTTCCCTAACGGCCAACGACTCATNAAGGAGCACGCTGTCCGGTTGCTCCAGGAACTCCGATACCTNTTCATAAATGAGTCGCCCCGCAGACTGAATCCTGGCNTCGACAAACTCATAGTCGTCAATCTTTCCTTGGTGGGTTACCTTCATTCGGCACACCAGGGCGAACCGTACCTCGCCCGGATTTAGGGAACACAAGTCGTTGGATAACAGTTCTGGAAGCATGGGCACCACGTGGCCCGGTAAGTAGACCGAGTTCCCGCGCTCTCTTGCCGCATCGTCGAGCGCATTGTCACGCTCTACCCACCGCGANACATCTGCGATCGCCACATCGAGATCGAATCCATCCGGGCCTTGCCGGCAGTAAACGGCGTCATCAAAATCTCGGGCATCTTTTCCATCGATTGTGACAAAAGGAACTTNCGTCAAATCCANCACACCGTTTGTAGAGTCGTCGGTGGNTTTTTTTGCAATGGCAATCAGCGCTTCTTCGACACCCTCGGGCCAGGTCGTNGGTATCTGATTTTTNAGGAGAATGCGCTCTNGGACCAATGNGACCGGTACTTCATCTGAAANATTTTGCTGTCGTTTGGATCGCGCTTTAGTCATGTTCAATTTTTGCCGGATCNATCGCGGGCTGAAGGTTGTTGCGATTGACAACTTTGCACCCAATCGTTAAGGTTCGCGCCCTTGATCNGACTGCTGTTCCCAAGGTTCTGTTGTAGTTCTTTTTTTTGCCGAGGTGGCGGAATTGGTAGACGCGCTAGCTTCAGGTGCTAGTGGGGGTAACCCCGTGGAGGTTCAAGTCCTCTCCTCGGTACCAACAGTGTTCCCGTGTCATCAGGAGGTTAAACCTCCCTGANACCTTAAAACCNTTGAGGATTATGAATCGCGCCGGTTGCCAAGCTCACTGNCCACTCATNGATGGGCTGGNNGCGAAGAGATTCCGAAGCACCATCGTATCCTCNCGCTCAGGNCCGGTTGAAATGATNTCAACCGGGACATCCATCAACTCAGAAAGCCGATCAAGATACCGCCGCGCGTTATCAGGAAGCTCCTCAATGGCTCGGATGCCGGCGGTCGCTTGTTGCCACCCNGGAACCCACTCATAAACAGGCTCGACAACCTCAAGATCCTTGGCGTCCCAGGGGAACTTTTCAAGTCGTTTTCCTCCCAACTGATAGCCNACACAAATGGCGATCTTCGGTAACCCGTCAAGTACGTCGAGTTTCGTAACGCACANCGAATTNACACTGTTTAANCTNCAGGCNCGTTGNGCCAGTACGGCATCAAACCAGCCACANCGGCGAGGNCGACCCGTGGTNGCGCCGAACTCGTGCCCACGCTCCGCGAGTAANCGGCCCGTCTCGTCCCCAAGCTCAGTGGGGAACGGCCCCNCTCCCACGCGNGTGGTGTACGCTTTCACGACACCGATGACCACGTCCAACATCAAAGGCCCCACTCCACTGCCCGTAGCGGCTGCGCCGGCCGTGGTATTAGATGAGGTAACGAACGGATAGGTTCCCTGGTCGATGTCAAGCAGCGTCCCTTGGGCGCCCTCAAAAAGAATGTTTCCGGATTCCNTCAATATCGTNTCAATCACCTGNGTAACATCGCCAATCATTGGCACNAATTCTGCCGCCCAACCCTCGATCTCANCCACGACCCGATCCAGGTCGACTGGCTCAGCCGCATAGCGCTCGGTCAAAAGGAAGTTGTGGTANTCCAGAAGTTCGNTCGCCCGGGTAATACANGATTGCGGATCAGCGAGTTCACCGAAACGGATTCCCCGTCGCGCGACCTTNTCCTCATAAGCNGGGCCGATCCCTCTGCCGGTGGTGCCAATTGCATTNTTGCCCCGCGCNCGCTCCCGAGCCTGATCAAGGGCGACGTGNCTCGGCAGAATCACAGGGCAAGACGGGCTAATGGTCAACCGTTCGCGCGGGCTGATACCCGCTTGCTCTAGAGTTTCCAGTTCGTTNATCAGAGCGTCGGGTGCAACGACCACCCCGTTTCCGATCAGGCAGCGAACCTCCGGCCGAAGNATCCCGGAGGGNACAAGGTGCAGCACCGTCTTATTTCCGTCAATCACCAGGGTGTGGCCTGCATTATGTCCGCCCTGGAACCTTACAACGGCCTCGCACCGATCGGTCAACAGATCAACGATCTTTCCTTTGCCCTCATCACCCCANTGAATTCCGAGGACCACTACCCTTTTTGACATGTGCCTGTCCTATTAAAGGTATCGTTGGACTCGGACCAACGCCCGGGCGGTCGCCGAGGACAATTCTGTCGTTCCGCTCAACGACGAACCAGATACAGCAGCGCCAATCCGGCAATCATCAAAGTCAATCCACCGACCCTNAGTTGNCGCNGGCTGACATCTCCCAACGTCTCCACCAGTCGACGATAACGCCCNGGGGAGGCAAACGGAATCAAGCCTTCAATGACGAGAACCAACGCNATTGCTACAAAAAGATCNTGCCACTCCACTAAACGTCGCTACTCCGCGGCCTCCATGGGTACAGGTGATGCCTGGTTAAAATAACGGAAAAATTCTGAATCCGGCTCGATGACAAGAAGGTTGTCAGGAGTGGCGAACGTATTCCGATAAGCGTTAAGACTGCGATACATTCGATANAATTCTCNGTCCCGAGTNAATGCATCNGCATAGATCGATGTTGCCTNAGCGTCCCCCTGNCCNTTGACTTCCTGTGCAGCCTGCCTCGCTTCCGCAAGTATGATAGCGCGATCACGATCGGCATCTGCCCGAATTCGCTCTGCGGCTTCTGCACCGCGCGCCCTAAGATCCTTCGCTACACGGGAGCGCTCTGCTTCCATCCTCTGGTAAACGCGCTCACTGATATCAGGGTCGAGGTCCACCCGTTTGAGGCGAACATCCAACACTTCAATGCCTAGAGAAGCNGTTTCTTCATTGGTNAGTTGACGCACTACATCCATGATCTCGACNCGATCGCCCGAAATGACCTGCTGCACCGACCGGTTGCCGAATTCGCTCCGCAGNGCATCATTAACCCGCTGCGCCAATCGGTTTCGGGCATTGCTTACAAGGCCGCCCAACCGGGTGTAATAGTCAGCCGCGTTCGTGATTCGCCACTTCACAAAGGAATCCACCACCAAATTCTTCTTCTCCCGGGTAAGGTAGAGCTCTGGATCTGAATCCATTGTTTGCACCCGCGAATCAAAGAACTTGACGTTGTTGATGAGGGGCGCCTTGAAGTGAATCCCGGGTTCGTCATTGGACCGCACGATCTCCCCAAACTGAAAGACGATCGCCTTTTCGCGTTCATCCACGTAATACACAGNCGAGGAACCTATTGCGACTACGATCACCGCTAGGATGGTCCACATCATGCTCTTGCCGCTCATTGTGTCAAGCTCCTAAGGCGGCTGGAACGCTCCTGCCGCGAATTACTGTCTGCAGTGCTAAAAACGCCCTCGGCGAAACCGCTGCTCCCAGACTCCGGGCCCGACCTGCTGGCCGAACCACTGCTGCGTTGCCGAATCAACTGATCCAGAGGCAGGTACATGACGTTATTCGAACCGCTGCCCTGATCAATGACGAGCTTGGTTGAGTTCCCATACACCTCCTCAAGCGCGTCGATATAGAGGCGATCGCGTGTAACGTCTGGCGCCTTGACGTATTCGTCCAGTACCTGGATGAACCGGGAGGCTTCACCACGGGCGGCGGCAACAACGGTTGCCTGATAGGCAATGGCCTCTTGCGTTAATCTCGCAGCGGCCCCGCGTGCCCTCGGAATAATATCGTTCTGGTACGCTTGCGCTTCGTTTTTCAACCGCTCCTCGTCCTCGCGCGCCTTCACTGCGTCATCGAAGGCAGCTTTAACTTCCGCNGGAGGCTGAGCGTTCTGCATCTCAACTGCTTTGATATTGAATCCTGTGTCATACCGATCAAGTATTTGCTGAAGTAGCACTTTTGTTTCCTGTGCAATCTCGGCGCGACCCCCAGTAATTGCAAAATCCATCGTGTTTCGACCGACAATCTCCCTGACTGCGCTCTCCGTCGCCCCGCGAACCACGAGATCCTGCGCTTCTGCGACGTTGAATAACAGGTCTCTCGGGTCTTTGATATCGTACTGAACGGCAAAATGGATATCGATAATATTTTCGTCAGCGGTAAGCATCAGGGCCTCGCGAGGAACCCCGGCGAGCTGATTAGAACGGGAATTCGTCCGGTATCCCACCTCGACGGTCCGAATCTGTTGAACATTTACAATTTCAACAGATTCCACCGGGTAAGGCATATGCCATCTCAAGCCAGCATCCTTAACAGTCTTGTATTCACCAAACCTCAGCTCCACTGCCTGTTGNCCTTGTTCGACNACGTANAAACCNGACGCGAACCACAAACCGACCAGAATAATCGCGATNGGTCCAACGGCCTTTGAACTGAACGAGGGCAATTTTCCTCCACCACTGCGGCCAGAACCCCCCCCTCCAAACAGGCCTCCAAACTTCTTCTGAAGGTCTCGGATGACCTCGTCNAGATCGGGCGGCCCGTTCTGACCGTTACCCTGACCCCAAGGGTCNCGGTTATTGGACCCCGGTTGATTCCACGCCATGCTTTAGTTACCTCTTAAGTGAAAAATCGTCGAAAACAAAAAAAGTTCCGAAAGGACATTTTACCGCAAAGATTTTATCATGAGCAGGCCTTTGCTCCANATGAACCTTTCTTCACAAACTCAACAGCGTCCGGCACGGCCTGCGCTCGCTCAACCCAGTAACTTGAATCAAAATCAGGTTCATTCTCGATTCGCCCGATAGTTGGCGCATCCACGTTGACCTTGATCATTACCTCGCCTCTTTCGGTAAGGCTCTCTTCATCAACCGTTGCCAGTGCATAGATCCGGGCTCGGAGGCGGCCGTGACTGGCTGGAAAACGAAGGACACAAGGCCGCCTCGCACTCGACANGCNTCGCGCCAGCTGTGTTCTAACCACTTCGACACCATCACCCGTTCTGGCTGAGGTCCGAATTACCGGTCCTGGATGCCGNTGCCCCNCAAACAATCCCGCATCTCGGCCGCTTGCATCGCACTTATTCCGAATAANCAAAGATGGAATATGCGAGGCGCCGATTTCCTCTAGAACTCTTTCCACCTCNGCTTCCTGCTCCCGTACATCAGGGTGGGAGTCATCTGCGACCCGAAGCAGGAAATCTGCCGAACTGACTTCTTCCAGGGTAGAAAGAAACGCTTGCACGAGAGCGTGCGGCAAGCCCTGAATGAATCCCACTGTATCGGACAAGATGACCGGCCCGAATCCATGGAGTTCCAACCGGCGCATGGTCGGATCCAGNGTCGCGAANAGCTGGTCAGCACAGTAGCTTTGCGCCTCANCAAGTCTATTAAATAAAGACGATTTTCCAGTATTCGTATACCCAATAATCGCGACGGTGGGCACCCGCTCCCGTTTCCGACGATGACGGCGCAGGCTGCGCTGGAGACCTACCTTGGAGAGTCGCTTCTGCAGATGACGGATCCGCAAGCCGATCAGACGCCGGTCCGTCTCAAGCTGAGTCTCACCAGGCCCACGCAAACCGATACCACCCCGTTGCCGTTCGAGATGAGTCCACCCTCTGACGAGGCGGGTCGACAAGTGTCGAAGCTGAGCCAATTCGACTTGCAACTTACCTTCATGGCTCTGCGCCCGCAAAGCAAAAATGTCCAGAATCAGTCGTGTCCGATCAATGACCCGGCACTTCGTGAGNTGCTCNAGATTGCGTTCCTGAACCGGAGAGATCGCCTGATCAACGATCACAAGGTCCGCGCTCTGTGCCGCTACCCAGTCCGCGATCTCTTGCGCCTTCCCTCGGCCCACAAAAGTCCCTGCCTCAGGGACTCGCCTTGTAGCGCCGATACGTCCAACGACCATCGCACCTGCAGACTCAGCGAGACCGCTGAGTTCCTCGAAGTCTGAGGCCAGCACACGCCCGGAGGAACCTTGGTGCACAAGGACGACGCGCTCTGGCTGCTCCAGCCAGGACTGTGGGTCGCTCGAGGTCGTCAAAAAGTAATNGGCCCGCCGGTCTTGAGGGCTTGCTCAGTCAGGCGCAAAAACTACTCTTCCACAGGCTCTGGAACGTCTTCCTGGTCGAAGTCGTCGTTCCCATAGGGGATCCGTACCGCTCGAGACGGGACAATTGTCGAGATAGCATGTTTATAAATCAACTGGCTAACGCTATTCCTGAGCAATACCACGAATGGGTCAAATGACTCTACCTGGCCTTGCAACTTGATACCGTTGACAAGATAGATNGATACCGGAATCCGATCCTTACGCAGGATATTGAGGAAAGGGTCCTGAAGGGCTGCGCCTCTTTGCTGGTTCATAAGCATGCTCCTGTCCGAAAATGGTGCAGACGCGAGCGTGAATTCGGTTCAGCAAACACATCGCTCTGGTTNGTTTGGAACCGGGAGCGAGTTAATGGTGCCGTTTTCGAGATTTACGCGGCGACCTTGCACAATATTTNGATAAATTATTGTCGTCGTAACTTANTTTTTAACTATTTNCNTCTTTTCNCTNTTGAATGTANGGGCCNACGGTCAATATTTCAACCCTCGNAGCCGTCANAGGCNCCGCGTGCCGGATAAGTATTTCANAATCCCCCCAAAAAGGCCGGGGGCAAGCGCGTCAAACCACGTCCAACCTGGCTCGTTGCGCANCCAGGTTAGCTGTCGCTTCGCCAGGCGGCGGGTTGCGGTCCGGACATCCTCTACCAAAGCGGAGTGGTCNATCTCTTGCTCCAAATANGACCAGACCTGCTGATAGCCGACGCTGCGCATTGCGGGCAGATTACGTGCATCGGGAAACTGCTTTCGGAGCCTGTCCACTTCGTCTACAAGTCCCAANTCAAGCATATGGTCTACACGCTGGGCAATCTTTCGATGGAGAACAGCCCGATCTGAGAGAAAAAGACACAACTTCAACACGGGTGTGCCGCCGCCGAGGAGNCCTCTCCTTACAGGCTTTTCCCTTACTGGCTCGCCCGATACCAAGTTAATTTCCAGCGCCCGCAGTACCCGTTGGCGGTCGCTGGGCGAAATGCGTTTCGAGGCAGTTGGATCCAGGTCCCGCAACTTATCGTACATGCCGGTCCAGCCTATTCTTTTCGCCTCCTTTTCCAAAGCCGTCCGAACCGAAGNATCTGCAGCAGGAAGGTCCGGCAAACCATTCAATAAAGCAGAAAAATAGAACAACGTGCCCCCAACCAACAGGGGAATGCGCTGTTGGTCATGACTTTTCTTGATGAAGCTCTGTGCATCGCGACAAAAATCAGCCGCCGAGTACACTGTGTCAATATCCCGGATATCAATCAACCCATGCGGAGTCCGCTTCAAGATCGCAGGTTCCGGCTTGGCGGTGCCGATATCCATCCCGCGATAAACCTGGCCAGAGTCCACGCTGATCAGATCAATCGGGAAATAGCTNGCCAATNTCATCGCAAGCTCAGTCTTCCCNCTCGCCGTCGCTCCCGTAAGGCAAATCACAGGCAGTCTCGGAGTCATTCCGAGGGGGGTCCATTCCGAGGAAGCGTAAAGCCANTTGTCNGTCACGGGGCAGGCACCTTCAGCCTTTGTCCAAGCCGCAGCGAACNGGAGTTNGATGGGTTCGCAATGCGTAGATCCTTTACTGTCACCCCAAGACGNGCGGCAATGAGCGGTAAAGAGTCTCCCGGCGCTACCACATAGACATTGGACTCTCCGGTCCGTTGGGGGCAACGCTGATCGGTATCGCAATAAGCAGACAACGCGCGGAAGATCGCTCCTGCGATGCGTTCCTGAAACAAGGCCTGCTTAAGCGCCTGCTCCTCATCTGGATTCGTCATGAAGCCTGTCTCGATCAGCACCGCGGGGATATCGATCGACTTCAGGACGGCAAACCCTGCCCGCTCGACATTGACGCTNTGCAAAGGNCCCACTTTGCCCAACGATTTCAACAACTCGACACCCAGGCTCCGACTTTCCTTAATTTTCCAGTCAAGCCCCATATTCAAAAGTGTTCTTTGTAGGCTGGGGTCGTGCTCCCCAATATCTACGCCCCCTGCAAGATCCGAGGCATTCTCCCGCTGCGCCAGCCATTTACCCATTTCACTACTGGCGCCATCGGTAGATAGAATAAAAACAGATGCGCCCTGCGCACTACGACGTTTGGCGGCATTGGCATGAATCGAAAGGAACACATCCGCCCTTTTGTTCATTGCAAACGCGACCCGCTTTCGTAGNCTCACATAATAGTCTTCGGTTCGTGTTAACACGGCGCGCATTCGGCTGTCCCAGTTGATTATTCGCTTCAATCGATTCGCGATTGCCAGGGCTACATCCTTCTCATGAGACCCTTTCCCCCCGACAGCACCAGGATCTTCACCTCCGTGCCCCGGATCAATAATCACCAGGTAATCCTTTTCANGAGTGTCGGATGGATCGGCCACCGACAGGTCCTCCAAGGAATTCTGGCTAAGGTCGACCACCAGTCGATANGGATAAGAACCGCTCGGAGTAAGCAGAAAACTTCGATAAAGCCAGGGCGCTCGTAGGTCCAATACAACCCGCAGGGTCTTCGCGGCCGGTCTTCCGCTCCGCACGGCCACCACCGGACCGCCNCCTTTTGGCGGCAATGAAAATCCTTCAGCCAACGAAGAATCGGATAGATCGATGACGACCCTTTCGGGATTTTCAAGACGGAACACTTTAAATTGGACTGAGTCAGTTAGCTCCAAAACCAGNCGGGTTCGCTCAGGACCATGCCAGAAGCGGCTCCCGGTCACTTCCGTCCCTGCCTTTGCGAACCCTAGCCACAAGACCAGCCCCGTACACCCCAGGACCCGGAAGAGAGCCCTGNCCCGGTCCGATTGGCCGCGCCCTCTCAGCGTCGCGTTATGCACACAGTGCGACCCGGATCACGGTAACGCATGGAGACCTCCCAACTGGGGAACGGCAACGCGCCGATTCCGCGCTCGGGCCACTCAATAAGGAGAATGCTATCGTTATCGCAACGATCACGTAGTGCCAGACCCTCTACCTCATCGGAATTTTGGATGCGATAGAGATCAAGGTGATGCACACAGCCGCCAGCCGTAACGTATTCTTCGACCAGTGTGTAAGTCGGGCTAACAACCGCAGCTTCGCTGCCCAAGGCACNCACGANCCCTTGGACGAAGGTNGTCTTCCCCGCACCAAGATCACCCTCCAGATANACCACTTCCGGGGCTTGCAATGTCTCAGCGAAGGACCTACCCAACGCCCGCATTTGGTCGACNTCTGAGACCTGGTANTCACCTTCCATTGCGCGTCCNCNCTGAATCCATTGCTGTCCTCAATTCCAATAAATGTGGTTCGAGATCCGTCGCCAGCAATCCAATACGCCCNCCCCGCTTCCCGGCCCGTTCGCCCGCGACCGCGTGTATCCACACACCGGCTCCTGCGGCTTCGTACCCAGAAAGGCCCTGGGCGATCAGAGCACCGATCACACCGCTCAGCACATCTCCCATTCCGGCTGTCGCCATACCTGGATGTCCTCGGTCGCACACCAACGTAGGCTTTTGCGCCTGTGCCACCAGTGTTCCTGCACCTTTCAACACGCAGACATCGGCTAACTGTGCCGCAAGCATTTCAGCTACAGCGGGTCTGTTGCGTTGGACCTTCGCCGCATCCATTTGCCCGAGTCGGCCCGCCTCTCCAGGGTGCGGTGTTAACACGGCTCGGGACACTCCAACTGGCCCAGCCGCAAGCAAATTCAGTGCATCAGCGTCAAAAACCTTTGGGATCTCATAATCACGAACGGTCAAATAAACCTCTTGCGCCCAGGTGTCCTGCCCAAGACCAGGGCCGATCACCACCGCATTTGATCTCGCCAGCAGATCCTTGAGTTCCCCTGGGGTCCGAAGCGCCGCCACCATCAGTTCGGGACTCCGAGCAGCCGCNGCTGTTTGGCTATCAGGGTGGCAAGCAATAGTAACTCGGCCNACCCCCGATCGGAGTGCCGCGCGGNCGGCCAAAACCGGCGCCCCGGCCATGCCGATTCCTCCGCCAATCACGAGAAGGGCTCCTGCGATGCCTTTATGGGCACTGGCAGGACGCCTCGGCAAGGCGCCTTCCACCCAATTCCTAGACATACGGTAACCCCAAGGTGTTGAAAGGCCTTCTCCGCCCAACACCCCCTGCGCAACGTTAAGGTCTTCCAGAACTACCCGGCCGCAGTGGTTTGGACCAAAACCTGTAGCCATGCCTCGCTTGTGACGAATAAACGTGATCGTGAGATCAGCATTCACCGCGTCGGTTTCNACAGCTCCCGAGTCGGCACTCAAGCCCGATGGGACATCGATCGCAAACCGTCCAGGACCGAATTCATTGATTTCTGAAATTACAAGTGGATACGGCTCACGCAGAGTTCCTTGGANCCCAATCCCCAGTAGCGCATCAACCACCACGTCAGTGTCCTCTAGCAATCGTCGCGAGTGCCGCTTTGGGGAAATACCAGCAGCTTGTGCACGCTCCAGGGCTTCCTGGGCTTCCGGTGTTGACGGTGGTGACAATGCAACAACGTTAACCGTAAAGCCCGAGACAGACGCCAATCGTGCTAGAACATAACCATCGCCGCCGTTATTTCCCCCGCCACAGTAGACCAAAATCCGATCTGCATGGGGCCAGCGTTGTCGAAGCAGTTGAAATGCTGCGCGACCCGCGTCCTCCATCATCGCCTGCGCAGAGCGTCCTGCGGAAATCTGTGCGCATTCCAGCGNCTGAACTTCGTCTACTGAACAAAGTATGTTATCCGCTCGATACATCGGGCTATCATAACGGTATGCACCCAATTTCGGACTCCACACTCGCTGATCTTAAAAACAACATCCAACTCTGGTCTCGGGAGTTGGGCTTNGACGCCGTTGGAATCTCCGCNGCCGAGCTCGGCGACGCCGGACCNGCACTCCAGCGCTGGCTCGGGAGCGGGTGGCATGGCGAGATGAACTTTATGGCGCGCCACGCCGACAAGCGAGCCAACCCCGAGTTGCTGGTCCCCGGCGTNTTTCGCATCATTAGTGTGCGCCTTGGGTACTGGTCTGAAACCTCGGGTTCGGCGGAGGCGGTGCTTCACGACTCCCGGAAAGCCTACATTGCCCGGTATGCGCTNGGCAGGGATTACCACAGACCTATGCGNAGGAAACTTCAACGGCTGGCCGATCTGATCACCGAGGCGATCGGTCCGTTCGCTTATCGAGCCTTTGTAGACAGTGCCCCGGTGATGGAGAAGCCACTTGGGCAGAATGCCGGGCTCGGTTGGATGGGAAAAAATACCAACCTGATTGATCCCCTGACAGGATCCTGGTTCTTTCTCGGGGAGTTATATACCGACCTACCTCTTCCCGTGGACTCTGCGCAGGTTGACCACTGCGGCTCCTGCACGCGGTGTGCCGAGGAGTGTCCGACCAACGCGCTTGATATTCCCTATCAACTCGACGCGAGGCGCTGCATTGCCTATCTNACCATAGAGCATAAATCCTCGATTCCCGAAGCGCTGCGCGCATTGATCGGAAACCGAATTTTTGGTTGTGATGACTGTCAGCTAGTCTGTCCACACAACCGCGAACCCGGCCATGGGGACAAGATTTTCTCTGCGCGTCACGGATTAGACGATGTCGCNCTTCTGGAATTATTTTGCTGGTCGCCNAGTCNNTTCNCCGNGTNCANCGAAGGNAGTGCGATCCGACGACTAGGTTATGAACGCTGGATGCGCAATCTAGCGGTCGCCCTAGGAAACGGNCCTTCAAACGAGGCAACGATCGCGGCGCTCCGGTCCCGTCTGGGTGCAGTATCAGAAATGGTTGATGAGCACATCTACTGGGCTCTTGGCCGCCTAGTTGGGNAATCTACTGTTACGAATTTGGAGGATCGGTCTTAAAAAAATGCTCGCGATAATACTTNAGCTCCTCGATGGACTCGAGGATATCGTCCAGAGCACGGTGGCCGCCTTTCTTTACGAAGCCACTAGCAAGCCCCGGGCGCCAGCGAACCGCAAGTTCCTTGATGCTGCTGACATCCAGATTACGATAATGCAGGAAAGCTTCAAGTCGAGGCATGTACCGGGCGAGGAACCGCCGATCCTGGCAGATGCTATTTCCGCATAACGGGGAGGCGCCCCGTTTTATGTGCTCACGAAGAAACTCTAGAGTAGCGTCTTCCGCGTCAGATTCAGTAACTTCCGATACCCGCACTCGGGAAAGTAAGCCGGTTTGCGAGTGCGTACTCTGANTCCAATCGTCCATCCCAGAAAGGGTCGCTTCAGACTGATGAATCGCGAGTACAGGTCCTCGCCCNAGCGAGTTGAGGTCCGCGTCGGTGACGACCGTTGCAATTTCAATGATCCGGTCCGCCTGAGGATTAAGGCCGGTCATCTCAAGATCGATCCAGACGAGGTTCGAGTCGCTCATCGCTCGTTCAACGCTCCCGAACCGGCTTCACCAGGAAGCTTTTGCGGCGTTTTGGAGTGTCTTCAGGCGTCGCTCTCCACTGCTTTCATGCTTAAACGGATNCGACCCTGCTTGTCGACCTCCAATACCTTGACTTTGACGACATCTCCTTCAGCCAGTTTGTCGCTGACATTTGCCACACGCTCGTCGGAGATTTGAGAGATGTGGACCAGACCGTCTTTTCCCGGAAGGATGTTTACAAAAGCGCCAAAATCCATCAANCGAACCACCTTGCCCTCGTAGATGGTGCCTGCCTCAACATCTGCGGTGATCTGCTCGATGCGACGCCGTGCCTCCTCAGCCGCAGNCAAATCTGACGTAGCAATTTTGATGGTTCCGTCGTCTTCGATATCAATGGCGGCACCCGTGGCTTCCGATATTGCCCGAATCGTGACGCCACCTTTTCCAATCACGTCACGAATTTTATCAGTCGGAACCTTCATCGTCGTGATTCTCGGGGCGTACTGGGACATCTCTTCGCGGGGCGCGCTAATTACTTTTGCCATCTCGCCAAGGATATGCATACGGCCGCGTTGNGCCTGCTCTAATGCCTGCTCCATGATCTCCCGAGTGATNCCGTCTATCTTGATATCCATCTGGAGTGCNGTAATNCCGTCTGCCGTACCGGCGACCTTGAAATCCATGTCGCCAAGGTGATCTTCATCGCCGAGTATGTCGGTCAATACCGCAAACCGATCCCCATCCTTAATCAAGCCCATGGCAACGCCCGCCACTGGTGCTTTCAGAGTCACCCCCGCGTCCATGAGCGCCAGACTGGTGCCGCAAACCGTCGCCATGGAACTGGAGCCATTGGACTCTGTAATTTCGGACACAGCCCGGATCACATAAGGAAATTCTTCTGGTGCCGGCAATACACCCAGCAGCGCCCTTTTGGCAAGCCGACCATGGCCGATTTCTCTACGCTTGGGCGACCCTACTCGACCAGTCTCACCGACACAGAATGGTGGAAAGTTGTAGTGAAGCATAAACGGATCGCGCCGCTCGCCCTCTAGCGCATCAATAATCTGGGAATCGCGCTCCGTGCCCAATGTACAGGTAACAATCGCTTGGGTCTCGCCCCGGGTAAACAGTGCAGAACCGTGTGTTCGGGGCAGCACGCTGGTCTCGATGCTGATGGGCCGGACGGTTTCCAGATCCCGTCCGTCGATTCGGGGTTCGTTCGAGAGGATCCGTCCGCGTACAGTGGCTTTCTCGATACCTTTGATCGCGCCTTTCACCCGCTCGCGAAGTTCATCATCGGAATCGTCTGAAAGCAGATCGCCAGCGGCCTTCTCTCGCGCTGCGAACATAGCCTGTTGGCGGGCCGTTTTATCAGCAATTTGATAAGCGCTTTCAATATCGGCCGTAACCAGACTCGACACTTTCTGGAGGAATTCCTGATCTTGAGTCTCGGACTGCCACTCCCAGCGTTCCGCACCTGCTTGCGCCGTTAAGGATTCAATAGCAGTGATTGCTGATTGAGAGGCGTCATGGCCAAATATCACCGCGTTGAGCATCTGCGCTTCGGTCAGTTGCTGCGCTTCCGACTCCACCATCAGAACGGCACCTTTGGTTCCGGCGACAACGAGGTCAAGTGCAGAATCTGCGCGTTGGGTAGCTGACGGGTTCAATACGTAGTCGCCATCGATGAAACCGACCCGGGTGGCGCCGATTGGGCCGTCAAACGGCACTCCGGATATGGACAGAGCGGCCGAAGCACCGACCATCGCAACAATATCAGGATCGATCTCCGGATCGACCGACATCACCGTCGCGACCACCTGAACTTCGTTATTAAACCCGTCCGGAAACAACGGTCGGATCGGCCGATCAATCAAACGACAAGTGAGGATAGCTTTCTCTGAGGGCCTTCCTTCGCGCTTAAAAAAACCGCCGGGGATTCGGCCGGCGGCGTACGTCCGTTCTTCATAATCAACGGTCAGTGGGAAAAAATCCCTGCCGCTGGGTTCTTTCGCAGCCACAACGGTGACCAGTACGACCGTCTCCCCCATGCTGGCCATGACAGCGCCGGAGGCCTGTCGGGCAATTTGCCCGGTCTCAAGGCGAAACTCCTGCTCGCCGTACTGAAAAGTCTCAACAATTTTATTCAATCAGATCACTCCGTAGATTTTGGAAGGTCAATCGGACTCAGCGTCTCAAGCCAAGGCGACCAATGAGCGTCCGATAACGCTCAGCATCGCGGCTCTTCAGATAGTCCAGCAGTTTGCGTCGGCGATTCACCATACGCAGTAAACCCTGCCGCGAATGATGGTCGTGGATATGCGTCTTGAAATGATCGGTCAAATCGCTGATTCTTGCGCTTAATAGTGCGACCTGCACCTCAGGCGACCCGGTATCCCCGGACCCGGTGGCATATTCACTGACAACTTTGGCTTTGTCTTCGGCCACTAACGACATAACTCAACCTCTCTCCTAGATGAATTCCGACTATTTAAAACGGGATCGACGCCGATTACTGGGCAACCGCGCCGGCGCAAATTGAAAGCCGCGGTATTCTACAGTCATGTCGGTGTTTCCTCAACAAATTCAGGCAGTTTTGAGGCCTGAGGCGACCAGACGCTCAGGCGCTACCATCCCCGGTTCCTGCACCACTCCAACCCCGAGGAATCCCGTAGACGACGAATACAGACGGACATTACCTTCTTTGGGGAGGCTCGCGGCACGGACACTTTGCCCCCTGCATAGATAAAACGCCGCATCTATAGACAACTCGACCGCGGGTAAATGATTAAGGGCATCACCGACCTGGGCTAGGCGGGCACGCCGCTCAGGATAGTCTGGCAGCTCAGTAAGTTCGTCAAGAGTCATGGAATCCTCTACCACAAGACTGGCAACACCCAAGCGCCGCAAGGCAATCACGTGGGCACCGGTGCCGAGCGCCTCACCTAGGTCGGTCGCAAGTGTCCTCACATAAAAGCCCGATGAAGACTGGAGCGTTACCTCCACATCCCGACCCTCGAAGGTGGCAAGCTCCAAGTCGTGAACAGTGACCTCGCGGGCCTGGCGCTCAACGTTTTTTCCTTGGCGTGCCAGCTTGTACAACGGCTGCCCATCAACTTTGATTGCCGAATACATTGGCGGTACCTGCAGGTAGGTCCCCCGAAAGCGCCGCAGCGTCTCCTGCAGTTGGCCTTCCGTCACGGAGACTTCACTGGTCGAAACCACTTCTCCTTCACTATCGCCGGTCTCGGTGGTCTCGCCCAGACGTATGGTCGCGCGGTAACGTTTGTCTGACCCCAGGAAATAGCCGGACCAGCGGGTCGATGCGCCGAAGCACAAGGGCAGCAAGCCCGTCGCGATAGGATCGAGGCTGCCCGTGTGTCCTGCCTTCTGTGCCCCGAGAAGTTTTTTTGCCTGCTGTAACGCGTCGTTAGAGGTGATGCCGTCTGGCTTGTCCAACAGCAAGATACCATCCACAGGGTCCCCCGAGGGCTTTCCTTTCCTACGGCCCATGGCTAGTCTCCACCGGATTTGTCTTGAGGCTCTTGGATGTCGTCAATGAGTTTTGACATTTCGGCCCCGCGCTCAATGCTTGCGTCATACTCAAAAATGAGTTCCGGGGTTCGGCGTAATTCCGCCCGCTGTCCCAATGCCCACCGCAATGTTCCCGACTGAGCGTTAAGATAGTTTGCAACTTCCGTTTGAGACACCTTAGCGCCAAGCGCTGTGACGTAAACGCGAGCGTGACGCATGTCCTTGCTGACGGTAACCGCCGTGATGGAAACCAGGCCCAAGGCTGCGGTGTCCACCTCACGGGGAATGATCGCCGCGAGTTCCTTACGCAGAACGCGCCCGATCCGGCGTGTACGATCGACGCCTTGCACAATAGTCCCTGCGCCCCGCTACAGCGTCGCAGCCTGTTCAACCGTTTGGTAGATCTCGATCTGATCGCCAGGCTTGATATCGTTGTAGTTCTTAACGCCGATACCGCATTCAAAGCCTGATTTGACCTCGCTGACGTCCTCTTTAAAACGCTTCAGTGAGTCAATGTGCCCATCAAAAATTACGACGTTCTCTCGTAATACACGGACCGGAAGATTTCTCTTTACCTCACCCTCGATAACCCGACAGCCTGCAACGGCACCCATCTTCGCCACCCGGAATACATCGCGTACCTCAGCAAGGCCAACGGCCTGTTCGCGAATAACCGGCGCAAGCATCCCGGCGAGTGCGATAGTCACTTCGTCCACGACATCGTAGATAACGTTGTGGTAGCGCACATCAATCCCTTCGCTCTCAATCAGTTTTCGAGCAGTAGCGTCTGCCCGGACATTAAAGGCAATGATGATAGCCTCTGAAGCACCAGCAAGATTGACGTCAGACTCGTTAATACCCCCGACCATGGCATGCACCACAGCAATTTTAGCCTTGTCAGTGCTTAGTTTTTCCAACGACTCGGTTAAAGCCTCGACCGACCCCTGGACATCTCCTTTGATGATGACGTTTAGCGTTTTGACCTGACCTTCACCCATTTCACTGAACATGCTGTCCAGCTTGGCTTTCTGCTGTCGCGCGAGTTTGACCTCTTTGAATTTCGACTGACGATAACTGGTGATCTCGCGGGCTCGGCGCTCGTCTGTCACCACAGAGAATTCATCACCCGAATCTGGAACGGCACCGAGACCCTGAACTTCCACCGGTGTGGAGGGCCCTGCAGCCTTGACTGGCTCATTTGAATCGCTAGTCATCGCACGCACTCGACCAAATTCACGACCGGCGATCACTATGTCGCCCTTCTTCAGGGTGCCTTTTTCAACCAATAGCGTGGCGACCACGCCTTTGCCTCGATCAAGCCGCGCTTCAACCACAGTCCCCGATGCGACACCCTCGTCAGGTGCCGTGAGATCCAGCATCTCGGACTGCAACAGGACCGATTCCAGCAATGCGTCGATGCCGTCACCGGTAATGGCCGAGACCGGGCTCATCAATGTGTCACCCCCCCAATCTTCAGGAATCACCTCTTGGGTCGCCAACTCCTGTTTCACACGGTCCGGGTCGGCATCTTCCTTATCCATCTTATTGATGGCGACGATCATGGGCACCGACGCTTGTCGTGCGTGACTGATCGCCTCAATGGTCTGGGGTTTTACGCCGTCATCCGCCGCAACGACGAGAATCACCAAATCCGTGACTTGCGCTCCGCGAGAACGCATCGCGCTGAACGCTTCGTGACCCGGGGTATCCAAAAACGTTACGGTACCCTTCTCTGTAGCCACCCGATAAGCGCCAATGTGCTGGGTGATGCCTCCAGCCTCCCCGGCGGTCACTTTGGTTTTCCGGAGATAGTCAAGCAACGACGTTTTCCCATGATCCACGTGCCCCATGACTGTCACCACCGGTGCTCGGCCGACAACGGGACGGTCATCCGCGCTTTCATCGGCAGTCAACATTGCTTCTGGATCATCTAGGTCAGCCGAAACGGCTTTGTGACCCATCTCCTCGACAACCAACATCGCGGTATCTTGGTCCAACACCTGATTAATCGTTACCATACTGCCCATCTCCATCAGGACGCGGATAACTTCTGCGGCCTTGATCGACATCGACTGCGCTAACTCGGCAACACTGATCGTCTCCGGGATGGAGATCTCCCGACTGACAGGCTCCGTGGGTTTCTCGAAGGCATGCTGCCCGGCCGTAGTGGAGGTAAGTCTTCTGGGCTTGATCGGCTGTCGAGGTCTGCGTTTCCCACGCTTCCCCTCGGCAAGGTGAAGCTCCCCGTCGCCTCCCGCGCGGCCTTTCCCTTTGCGCTTCTTGGGTTTGTCTTCACGTCGTCCGGCGCCTTTGTCCCCGTCGGGCGGTACGGGGGTCGCTGACGGCGTCTCGGCGCCTGAGACCTCTGCCGGCACTCCTTGCTCGGAGACTTTCGCAGCCTCTTCTGCCTCGCGTTGCTGTTGCGCTTCAGCGGCAGCTGCCGCCTCCAGCTTCGCTTGTTCCTCGGCTTCCAGTTGCGCTTGCTTCTCGCGTTCTTTAGCTTCTTCTGCCTCGCGCGCTACCTGTTCCGCCTCTTCCTGCTGGCGCTGAAGTTCACCACGGCGCACATAGGTACGACGCTTCTTGACCTCGACGTGCACGGTCCTTGATCCACCGGTTCGTGAATTCTGTTTCACGGCAGTTGTCGTCCGACGATTCAGAGTCACTTTTTCTTGCGGTTTCACCGCCGCGACCGCTGACTTCCCGCCTCGGAGATATTCGAGGAGCGTGCTTCGCTCATCGTCATCCAGCATGCCGTCGGTGTCTTTTCCGGAGACACCGGCCGCAGCCAGTTGCTGCAGCAGTTTTTCTGGGGGGACGCCGATCTGCTCGGCCAATTTCTTTATGGGTACGACAGGCATAGGTATTTACCGTGAACGATTAACTAGAGGCTGCAGTGTCCAGCGCGTCAGCCGCCTCTTCAAACCATGGCTTTCTCGCCGTCATGATCAACTCACTTGCCCGCTCCGGATCGATGCCGGTCATTTCAACGAGCTCATCCGTGGCGCACTCTGCAAGATCCTCCATTGAACGGATACCATTGCCCGCGAACAATGTTGCGGTTTCAGCATCCATTCCTTCCATAGATTGAAGATCTGCTTCTGGTCGACTCTTCTCCAGTTCCGCAATCTCACGAATGTCAAGGAAGTCGCGTGCACGTACCCTAAGTTGTTCGACTAAGTCCTCATCAAACCCTTCCACGTCCAGAAGTTCCTGAACCGGGACATAGGCAACCTCTTCCGGCGTAACGAAGCCTTCTTCGACCAGAACCCCAGCGACTTCAGCATCGATATTGAGCTGGGTCATGAGTCGCTCGACCGCCTGTTGGGCTTCCTGTTCTGCTTTTTCCGCAGCCGCCTCGTCGGTCATAATATTAAGCTCCCACCCGCTCAACTCAGACGCCAAGCGGACATTCTGTCCACCGCGTCCAATCGCAAGCGACAACTGACTCTCTTCGACCACAACATCCATTGAACGTGACTCTTCATCGACCAAAATCGAGTCTACTTCGGCTGGCTGCAACGCCTTAATTACAAATTCGGCAGGACTGTCGACCCAGGTAATGATATCGATTCGTTCAAGATTGATTTCATTGGATACACTCTGTACCCGCGCCCCGCGAATACCAACGCAAGCCCCCACCGGGTCGATCCGATTATCCTGCGAACGTACCGAGATCTTGGCCCTTGAGCCTGGATCCCTTGCCGCCCCCAAAATCTCGATGACGCCTTGACCCACCTCGGGTACCTCCAATTGAAAGAGCTTGATCACCAGTTCCGGACAACGGCGATCGAGGATCAGTTGTGGGCCCCGGGGCTCGGATCGAACCTCCGTCAAAATTGATTTGACGCGATCACCATTTCGTAGAATCTCCCGGTCAATCCAGTTTGAGCGGGGCAGAGACGCCTCCACTCCCTCGAGATCAATAATCGCCTCACGATTACCAACCCGCTTGACCACCCCTTGCACCATCTGCCCTACCCGATCCTTGAACTCTTCATGGACCCGGGCGCGCTCAGCCTCCCTGACCTTCTGGCTGATCACCTGTTTGGCCGCCTGCGCCTCAATACGACCAAATATCGCCACCGTCTCCAGAGGCTCTTCGACGACGCCCCCGATCTCGTGACTGTCCTCTGGGTAACTGATTTCCGCGGCAGCAAATGTCATCTGGCGAGCGGGGTTTTCTACAGCCGCATCGTCCTCGACGATTTCCCACTGACGAAAGGCCTCATAGTCGCCGCTACTCCGGTCAATCTGTACACGGACCTCCATATCTTCACGGTGACGCTTCCGGGTTGCAGTGGCGAGAGCCGCCTCGATTGCCTCAAACACGATCTCCCGATCAATTTCTTTTTCTCGGGACAACACGTCCGCCATCATTAACACTTCATCTTTGGTCATCTATTGCTACTCCCAAGCGCTGCAATTCTGTTCCCTTTCAACGTTGCGCTGCGATCAATCCAGGCCAACCAGATTGGCCTTTTCCATTCCCTGGTAAGAGAGTTCATAGGCCTCGCCATCGACTTCTACCACCGCAAACTCAGATCCCGCCTCGGCCAAAAAGCCGGTAAATCGGCGTCGGCCGAGACAAGCCTCCCGCATCAGCACTTTCACCTGACTGCCCTGAAACCGGTGAAAGTGCTCAGGCCGAACTAACGGTCGGTCAACCCCGGGGGAGGACACCTCCAGGGAGTATTCCCCCTTTATCGGGTCTTCCACATCAAGAATGGCGCTGACCTGACGACTTACCTGCTCACAGTCCTCCAGCAAAATACCACCCGGGGCGTCGATAAACGCCCGTAGCACCTGCCCCCCTGAGGACGACCCCGTTAACTCAACCATCACCAGTTCGTATCCCATGTCTTCAACGACAGGCTCCAGTAGTTTTCGGATTACGCTGTTGTCCACAAACTCCGCTCCACCCTTCGGCAACCCGGATTCCCGGTGCCAGCGACCCCCAAAAACAAACCCCGCTGCTGCGGGGTCCCGGATCACAACATTTGGTAGCGGGGGTAGGATTCGAACCTACGACCTTCGGGTTATGAGCCCGACGAGCTGCCAGACTGCTCCACCCCGCACCGCAACCTGGTATTTTAGCGCGAGTCCTTCCGGGAAACAAGAAAATACCTATCCTTTACCAAGAAGATCACGTTCCATTTGCAGACGCGGGCTACAATTCCTTTCTCAATCAGAGATGCTAATGCAAAACACAGACCCTCACGAACTGCTGAAATTTGAGACCTTAGCTTCTCGCTGGTGGGACCCAGCGAGTGAGTTTGCTCCACTGCACGCAATCAACCCGCTCCGCGTTGGCTATATAGACGAACGGGTCTCCCTCGCCAGCGCGCGTGCTCTCGATGTCGGCTGTGGCGGGGGAATCCTGTCGGAGAGTCTCGCTATAAAAGGGGCCCGGGTGGTCGGCATCGATGCCGGTCTTGCGCCGATCAGCGTTGCGCGGTTACACGCACTTTCGAGCGACGTCTCGATCGACTACCGACACACAACAGTAGAGTCACTCGTCGATGAGCAGGAGGAAGGTTTTGACCTGATCTGCTGCTTAGAGATGCTTGAACACGTTCCCGATCCCGCAAGTACGGTTGCGGCCTGTGCGAAGCTCTTGCGGCCCGGAGGAAGCATTTTCTTCTCCACAATCAACCGCAACCTCAAGGCATTCTTGTTCGCTATTGTGGGTGCAGAGTACGTCTTATCCTTGCTTCCAAGAGGCACTCACGACTACAAAAAGTTTATCCGCCCAGCCGAATTGGACTCTTGGGCAAGACGCGCGTCCCTCTCAATGGCCGACATTACCGGCATGCATTACAACCCCCTTTCAAAACGCTACACGCTTGGGGACGGAGTGGCTGTGAACTACATTTCCCACTATTTACAGGGCACTTCTTCCTGAGGCTATCCGTGTTATCCCCCGGAACAGATTGCACGACAGATTGCGTCCTGTTTGATCTCGACGGCACTCTTGCCGACACCGCGCCCGATCTTGTCGCCGCGTTAAATTCAGTTCTGTCGTCGAATGACCGGGAGGAAGTGGAACTTACAACGGCGCGATGGTGGGTGGCACAGGGTAGCATCGGCCTTATCCAGAAAAGTCTACACATGACCGCTGAGGAGGCGAACTCAAGCCCGTACCGACAGCAACTGCTCGACGCCTATGCCAGCAACGTCTGTGTCCGGACCCGCCTTTTTTCCGGTATAGATTGCCTTCTTAAAAGGCTAGAGTCCCGGCAGATCCCCTGGGGGATCGTCACAAATAAGCCCGCAAGATTTACCACTCCATTGTTAAACCAGCTGGAGCTCGAACGACGCGCCGAAGTTGTGGTCAGTGGTGATACCCTATGCCGGGCCAAGCCTGATCCCCTGCCGTTGTTGCACGCATGCGAGGTCATTGGGGTCAAGCCATCGAATACGGTGTTTGTCGGTGACGACCAGCGGGATGTCCTCGCTGGACAGGCGGCAGGCATGGCGACGGTTGGTGTAACCTGGGGCTACAGTCGGCCTGAAGATGCAAAGTCCTGGGGGGCGCGCTGGATTGTGTCTAACACGCCAGAACTGATCAAGGTACTCGGAATCTGACAGCCTGGATCTGCCCTCATAACCACAATTCCCGTGCTGTGACCTGCTTCACGGAACCAGGTGATCCGGTCTGCAACACTGTTAACGCCATTATTCGCGGAGTCCAGCGTACACGGACGTACCTGAGCCCTCCTACGACCGGCTGTTTTTGAGGTCTGTTCAGTGGCACGCGCCCCGGTCAACCGGGGCGCACCTTTTTCAAAACCCTCTACAGGCAAACGCAAACCGACGCGCTTAAGTCGGGGTCGACTCCAGCGCAGAATCCAGTTGCGGGACAGCCTCAAACAGGTCTGCCACCCAGCCATAGTCAGCCACCTGGAAAATCGGGGCTTCTTCGTCCTTGTTGATGGCTACAATGATCTTGGAATCTTTCATACCCGCAAGATGTTGAATCGCGCCAGAAATCCCCACGGCGATATAAACGCTCGGCGCCACCACTTTACCCGTCTGTCCCACTTGATAGTCATTAGGCACATAGCCGGCATCGACTGCCGCCCGCGAGGCTCCAACGGCGGCACCTAACTTGTCCGCCAACGCCTCCAGCATTGCGAAATTCTCTGAGCTCTGCATCCCCCTGCCGCCGGAAACGATGATATCTGCTGTGGTAAGTTCCGGACGCTCTGACCGAGTGAGCTCTTCACCCGCAAAGGTCGACAGTTGCGCATCAACGCCTCCCGAGACCGCCTCTATCGACGAAGACCCGGCCTGCTCAGCCGCCTCAAAGGAGGTGGTCCGCACCGTTATCAGTTTCAAGCTATCGCTCGAGCGCACGGTAGCCATGGCATTGCCCGCATAAATTGGACGGACAAAAGTGTCCTCGCTTTCGATAGCGCTAATGTCCGAAATCTGCTGCACATCCAGCAGCGCGGCAGCCCGCGGAAGCAGGTTTTTACCGTATGTTGTGGCGGGTGCCAGAACATGCGAGTAGTTCTGCGCGATGGACTGGATCAGTGGCGCAACGTTCTCAGCCAAGCCATCTGCAAGCGCGGGATCATCTGCCATCAATACTCTCGCAACTCCGGAGACGGTCGCAGCTTCCTCGGCTGCTGCTTGACAGTTACTGCCCGCAATCAAGACATCAACGCTATCACCGAGTACTTTAGCCGCAGTAACGACATTCAGCGTCGACGGACGGAGGCTCTCGTTATCATGTTCTCCTATAACCAAGATACTCATCAGATCACCTTTGCTTCGTTTCGAAGTTTATCCACAAGTTCGTCAGCGCTGCTGACCCGAACTCCAGCAGCCCGCGCCGGGGGCTCCACCACCTGCAATACTTCAAGCCTGGGGCTGACATCAACGCCGAGTTCTTCCGGGGTGTGAGTATCCAGCGGCTTTTTCTTAGCTTTCATGATATTAGGCAATGAAGCGTAGCGAGGTTCGTTAAGACGGAGATCTACCGTGATTACCGCGGGGGCAACGAGATCAACGTTTTCAAGGCCACCGTCTACCTCTCGGGTCACCTTCACCGTTGCGCCTTCAACCGCCAGCTTCGATACAAATGATCCGATCGACCAGTTAAGCAAACCTGCAAGCATCTGACCGGTCTGATTGTTATCACCGTCGATAGCCTGCTTCCCGAGGATAATCATGCCCGGACCTTCTTTCTCCACAACCGCCTTCAGGAGCTTTGCAATCGCCAGCGGTTCCGGGATAGGGTCCGTCTCAACCAGAATTGCCCGGTCGGCCCCCATCGCCAATCCGGTACGCAGGGTCTCCTGACTCTGGCTAGGCCCCACCGCGATGACAATCACCTCCTCTGCGGTGCCTGCCTCGCGCATGCGGATCGCTTCTTCCACCGCAATCTCGCAAAAAGGATTCATTGCCATCTTGACGTTGTTGAGCTCCACACCGCTATTGTCAGCTTTGACGCGCACTTTAATATTCGCGTCGATCACGCGTTTGATTGGGACGAGTACTTTCATGCTTTCACATCTCGTGGTTACTGTTACGATTACTTCCGAGATCCATGCCCCGGGCAATTCGGCCCCGTTGGCGCTGGACATTGAAGGGCGTATTCTATTTTCCGTCTGGGTCCGAGTCTACGGGCCATCGACCATGGATCTCTCCAAATGCGCCGGATTTCTACGCAATACCGGCCTCAATGGGGCTCGCCGCGAGCTATCCCAATGCTCTCTGGCGATTGGGGCTATATGAATGTCGTTCTTTTAGAATCTGCTTTAACTGACCGGCTGGATAATCCAACTACTGAAGATTTGGTATTCGTTATGAGTCAAGAAGGACGTCGTTCCAGAGGAAGTGCACGCTCCGAGAAGCGGGCGAAGCGCGTAAACGCCACCCGCGCAGGGATTCCATATATTACCCGGCGCATACCGCCGTTCGAACTGGCCAGTGAAGAACTGCTGAACCTGATCGAGCGAAACGCGGAAACCCTGCTCGCAGAGACAGGCATCGACTTCCGAGATGATCCCGACGCGCTGGAGCGTTTTCGAGTGGCCGGAGCCACTGTCGATGGCGAGCGGGTGCGATTCCCCAAAGGTATGTGCCGATCAATCATTAACCAAAGCGTACCCAGTGAATATACCCAGTTTGCGCGAAATCCTGAACGCAACGTACGCATCGGCGGTAACCACTGTGTGCTGGTCCCTGCCTATGGGCCCCCGTTCGTGCACGATCTGGATCAGGGAAGGCGTTATGCCACGCTGGCGGATTTTGAGAACTTTGTTCGACTGGCGTATCTCAGTCCTTCGTTGCATCACTCTGGGGGAACGGTCTGCGAACCGGTCGATCTCCCGGTAAACAAACGACATCTCGATATGGTGTATAGCCATCTCAGACTTTCCGATAAGCCATTTATGGGTTCCGTTACGGAACCATCTCGGGCACAGGATACGGTTGACATGGCGAAAATCGTTTTTGGCGAGGAGTTTGTTGACCAGAATTGTGTGGTGACAAGCCTTATCAATGCGAACTCTCCCATGACCTTCGACGCGACCATGCTTGGGGCCGCCCGGGTTTATGCCCAGAATAATCAGGCGACTGTCATCTCTCCGTTCATCCTTGCCGGCGCAATGTCCCCGGTTACGATCGTGGGCACTTGTACTCAAATTTTGGCTGAGGCAATGGCCGGCATCTGTTTTACCCAGCTGGTCAGGCCCGGCGCGCCCGTCATATTTGGCACTTTCTCCAGTGCGGTGTCGATGCAGTCTGGTGCACCGACTTTCGGCACCCCTGAACCCAGTATGGTTATCTTCATCTGCGCAGCCCTTGCCCGGCGACTCGGAGTCCCGTTCCGGAGTGGCGGCGGGCTATGTGCTTCCAAGCTCCCGGATGCACAAGCAGCCTATGAGTCTGCGAACACTCTCCAGAGCGCTATGCTCGCCGGAGTCAATTTCATGCTCCACACTGCTGGCTGGCTAGAGGGCGGTCTCGCCATGGGTTACGAAAAATTTATTCTCGACGCAGACCAAGCCGGGATGATTGAAGTTTTCTTGTCGGGAATTGATGACTCCTTGAACGGCCAGGCTATGGACGCCCTTGCCGAGGTTGGTCCCGGAAACCATTTCCTGGGATGCGCCCACACTCAAGCCAACTTCGAAACCGCGTTCTATCGCTCCACAACCGCCGACAGCAACAGCTTTGAGCAGTGGCAGGCAGAAGGCGCGCTCGATGCGGCACAAAGGGCCAATGTAGCCTGGAAAAAGATGCTGGCTAACTATGAAGCTCCGACCATCGATGACGGAATCGACGAGGGGCTACGCGACTTCATTACCAAAAAGAAAAACGCGGTGCCGGATTCAAACATCTGACTGCAGTAGCATGACGCGTCTCGAGAGGGCTACCGTCCGGCAAACTCCACGATAACCCGGCGGTTTTGTTTTCCCTTCTTTTCTATTTTTGAGACCCGAACCTCGCCTATCTCGCCCGATCTAGCCACATGCGTCCCACCACAGGGCTGAAGGTCGATACCCTCAAATTCAACCAGCCGTACCTTTCCCTGCCCCCGCGGCGGACTGACCGACATCGTGCGCACCAACGCCGACTGAGATTCAAGTTCGGCGTCAGTTATCCAACGAAGATTCCTCGGTTGGTCCCGTTGAATAAGTTCGTTGAGTGCTGCGGTCACCTCAGCTTTGTCTACCGGATCTGGGAGATCGAAATCCAGCCGGGCACGCCCATCGCTTACAGACCCTCCTGTAACGGGTGCATCAATGACAGCACAAAGCATGTGCAGGCAACTATGCATCCGCATGAAGCGGTAGCGCCGATCCCAGTTGATTCGCGCACGCAGTTCTTCCCCAACCTGAGGGAGCGCTGCCCCGTCCGCAAGCACATGTAACTGGTCTCCGGTTTCTACCTGCGGGACGGTATCAATCACCTCGCTGGTCCGCCCATCAGACAGAACAAACTCTCCGGTGTCACCAGGCTGGCCGCCCCCTTGACAGTAAAACACACTTCGATCCAGGACTACGGACTGGTCAAAGACTGCCGTAACCTTTGCGGTGCATTCTTGCAGGTATGCATCATCCTGAAACAGTTTCTCGGTACTTGGCATCTCAGGTTTTTATCCTTTCCGATCGGGGATCGTACATCGGTGACAGGCTTGCCGTAGCGCTAACGCGCTCGCCAGCGACCTCGATTTCCCAGCTCCCCTCTGACACGAAAGCGCGATCAATCACCTCATCGCACTCAACATACCCCAGACCTACGCACCCGCCCAGCGTATGCCCATACATTCCTGATGTGGTCCGGCCAATCCGAACGCCGTCACGCCATATGGGTTCCTCGTGGTACAGCATGAAGGTCGGATCTTGGAGAAGAAACTGTACCAATCGACGCCTAAGCGGTGTTTCGACCGCGCGCAGAAGGGCATCGCGGCCCCTGAAACCGCCAGGTTTGTCCAGATCGACCGCAAAGCCGAGACCTGCATGAAAGGGGTTATCGTCCGGGCCAATATCATGACCCCAGTGACGGTATGCCTTTTCTATTCTCAAACTGTTTAGGGCATGCAGCCCCGCGGGCTGGAGTTGAAATTCCTGACCCACATCAGCGAGTCGATCGAAGACGTCTAAGGTAAATTCGCTGGGAACGTAAATCTCCCAGCCCAGTTCTCCTACGTAGGAGATCCGGGTTGCTCTGACGAGTGCATAGCCCATCTCGATCTCTTGGGAAGTGCCAAAAGGGAAAGCTTCGCTTGACAGTTGTGTCGGCGTCAGGGTCTGAAGCATCTCCCTTGATCGGGGACCCATGACACTCAGGACGCTGTAGGCGCTGGTAACGTCCGTAGCAAATACATGCTCACCCGGACGAATACTGCTTTTCAGCCAATGGAGATCGCGCGTCTGCGAAGCGGCCGCAGTGACCACCAGATACTCCTCGTCACTGAGTCGAGTGACCGTGAGATCCGCTTCAATTCCGCCATCGTCGTTGAGCCACTGAGTGTAGACGACCCGTCCAGGATCGACATCCATGCGGTTTGCACTGACACGCTCCAGCACTTGGCAGGCATCTCGTCCTTGCACAAGATACTTCCCGAAAGAACTCATGTCGAAGACACCGACATTCTCGCGTACGCTGCGATGCTCACGTGCCGAGTGATCGAACCAGTTTTGTCGCCCGTACGAATACTCATAGACTGGTTCAACCCCTTTTGGCGCAAACCAGTTAGCACGCTCCCACCCCGCCGTTTCCCCAAAACAGGCACCCAGATCAGTCAGCCGCTGATGCAGAACAGAAGTTCGGACTCCCCGCGCGGTCTCCGGTTGGCGAAACGGCCAATGCATCGCATAAAGCAGTCCGAGTGCCTCAACCGTCCGGTCGTGAAGATATTCCCGATTGACCTGAAACGGCATCATCCGCCGGGCATCTACATCCCACAGGTCCATCGGGGGGTCTCCATTCACGATCCATTCCGCTAGCACCTTGCCGGCCCCGCCGGCTGACTGAATACCGATCGAATTAAAACCCGCTGCGAGGAAAAAGTTTGGCACCTCAATTGATGGCCCCAGCCAGTATCGGTTATCGGGGGTAAAGCTCTCAGGGCCGTTAAAGAAAATCTTGATACCCGTCTCTCCCAGCACCGGGATCCTCTGGATTGCACTATTCANTTGTTCTTCAATATGCTCGACATCTTCCGGNAGNGTNCCAAACTCGAAATCTTCNGGAATGCCGTNCATNCCCCACGGCTTGGCAACCGGTTCAAACATCCCCACCATCATCTTGCCCGCGTCCTCCTTGTAGTAGTTGCAGGCGGAGGGTTCCCTCACAACGGGAAGATCTTTCTGCAGGTCAGGAATGGGTTCCGTCACCACATAAAAATGTTCGGCGGCATGCAACGGNACGGAAACCCCAGCCTTAAGCCCAAGGCTNCGACCCCACATCCCGGCGCAATTCACCACCGTTTCGCAGGCNATTGGCCCGCGGCTCGTCATCACAGAGCTGATTCGACCGCCCTGCTTTTCAAAGGATTCGACACTGACCCCCTCCAGAATACGAACCCCTTTATCCCGCGCGCCGCGCGCCAGCGCCTGCGTGGTATCCGTCGGATTGGTTTGACCGTCTCGGGGCAAAAAGACTGCGCCAACCAAATCCTTCGTCGACATGATTGGATATAGCTCAAGGGCTTCTTTNGGGCTAACCACTTCTACTTCGAGTCCGAAACAACTTGCCATAGACGCGCCGCGCTTGAGCTCTTCGAAGCGCTCGTCGTCTGTAGCGAGGCTTAAAGAACCGTTTTGCCGGAATCCTGTTGCCTGGCCGGTCAGTTTTTCAAGATCGGCGTAAAGGTTCGTTGTGTATTGCGCNAGTCGTGTCAGATTTTGTGTNGCTCTTAACTGCCCCACCAGTCCAGCCGCATGCCAGGTCGTGCCACTGGTCAGTGACTTTCGTTCCAGCAATACCACATCCCTGACGCCTAACTCCGCCAGATGGTACGCGACACTGCACCCCACTACCCCGCCACCAATGATGACGATCTGCGCTTGATCCGGAAAATCGCTCCCCATGCTGCCTCCGAAATGTTCCGATCTCCTGATGGAAATCAGGTAGTTTGAAAATCCAAGAGCCCTTGTTCACTTCCCGGGCATTTCTGTCATGAGTCTATCAAAGGGTGGCCTTTTCCGGTCAGGCCAAATGTCGCAAGAATCGGGTTGCACAGGGTTCCCGCCGAACCTATCCTCGTCCTCTATGGCACGGGCAAAACAATCAGCAAACTCAGATTATGCGCGGGCAGCGAAAGCGGTGGCCTTTTTGCGGNCCCATTCTCACGATCGGCCAACACTTGCTCAGGCGGCGGCCGCGGTCGGGCTCAGCCCATCCCATTTTCAGAAACTATTCAAGAGATGGGTCGGAATCAGTCCCAAGAAATATCTGCAATCCCTGGTACTGACTGAAGCACAACGACAGCTGCGTGACGGCCAAAGCGTCCTTGACTCCGCGTTCAACGCAGGATTGTCCGGGCCAGGACGTCTGCATGACCTTTTTGTGACCTTCCAGGGCATGACTCCGGCGGAATACCGGGACCGGGGCAGTGGCCTTTCTATAGGCTATGGCATTCACGATAGTCCTTTCGGACAATGCCTGCTCGGCTTCACAGAACGCGGGATCTGCTGGCTGTCTTTTCCGTCAGGAGCCAAACCAGCCGCGCTCGCCCCATTGAAAAACACTTGGCCGGGTGCCCGTTTCTATCCTGCTTTGGATGAGACCGGCAGGGTCGTGAAAACTATCTTTCCCGGGGCCGGATCTCTACCCCAGGCCCCACTNTCTGTNCTGGTACAGGGTACCGAATTTCAACTTCAAGTCTGGCGCGCTCTNCTCGGTATACCGCTTGGCGCTACAGCAACGTATGCCGATGTCGCCAAACAGATTCGCAAACCGCGGGCCGTGCGGGCGGTCGGGAGCGCGGTGGGTCGGAATGCTGTGTCCTTTCTGATCCCCTGTCATCGGGTCATCCGCTCAAACGGTGAAGTCGGAGACTACCGTTGGGAAAGCTCGCGCAAAGAAATCATGCTCGAATGGGAGCAGATCCATTTGTTACCGACCTAGTTGGGCGCGCAGCGCCGCGAGGCTGTCAAAAGATCAGATTAAGCATCACCATCATGATNANCAGAAAAAGGATTGTCATGATACCTCCGGCCCGCATGAANTCCACGACCCGATAACCGCCAGGCCCCATGATCAATGCGTTGACCTGATGCGTTGGAATTAAGAATGAGTTGGAAGTCGCAATCGCGACGGTGAGCGCAAACACCGCAGGGTCGGCCCCTGCACCGATAGCAATATTCACTGCCAACGGCACAAGTAGCACTGTAGCGCCGACGTTCGACATCANNAGGGTAAAGATCGTGGCAAGCACCGCAATACTTGNCTGAAGCACCCAAATCGGNACCTCTCCGAGCACAATCAGTGTCTNCTGTGCAATCCAAGCCGCCGTCCCGGTAGATTCGACCGCGAGCCCGAGCGGAATCAAGCTTGCAAGCAGGAAAACGCTCTGCCANCCGATTGACTGATAAGCCTCGTCGACACGAATCACCCCGCTGAGGATCATACCCAGCGCACCGGTCATCAACGCGACGGAGAGCCGCAAATCAGTGAACAGGATCAGGCCGAGCGCAATNAGGAAAAACACCAATGCATANGGCAGCTTCTCCGGACGCGTGTCNTCACGCGGAAAATCCGTCACGACTGCGAAATCCTTATTTTTCGCAATNGGTGCCACATCCTGCCACCGTGCATGCAGCACCAGCGTGTCCCCCGCCTGAAGGACGAATTCCGGNAGATCCCGATCAATGACCTGGTCTATCCTGAAGATCGCGAGTACGGTCGCTCCNTANCGTTGCCGAACTGAAATCTCNCTTATCGACTTGCCGATCAGGTTGGAATCAGGCGGAACGACGATCTCAACGATCCCCGCAGCGGTGGGGCTCAAAAGTTCTGAAAAGACATCCATTTCCCGTCTGAGATCAAGCCCATTCTCCGCGCAGAAGTGCTGCACAGATTCCATCGGCCCCATGATCGCAAGATCAGTTCCGGGCCAGAGTTCAGCTTCACCGGAGGGCGCCACCGTAAACTTATCACCGCTTCGCACGGCAACGATCCACCCACCCCGACCCGCACTATCGATGTCCGANAGCGTGCCTCCGGCCAGAGGACTGTCTTCCCCCACCCGGGCTTCGAAGACCTCGCCTGAGATCCCATAGACTTCTGAAAAGTACTGAAGCGTGCTTCCGGACTCCTGCGGTTTATCCTTCACCACTGGAAGAACGAATCGACCCAGAAAAACGAANTAGAGAATTCCGCCGAGCAGCATANCGATGCCAATNGGCGCAACCGAGAATAAGGAAAAGGCTTCCATCTTGTCGATNGCACTCGGAAGATTTTGGTTCGATGTTTCGATGAGATCGTTCAGNAGGATCAGCGGACTCGAGCCNACCATGGTCATNGTGCCGCCNAGAATGGCGCAAAACCCCATTGGCATNAGCAAACGTGAAATTGGCAGGTTTCCCCTGCGGGCAATNCGGGTCACCACTGGCAGGAACAGCGCCGCCGCGCCGATGTTCTGCATAAAACTGGAGATGACGCCAACNGTGGCAGAGATTACGGTGATGATCCGGCTCTCGGTCCGGCCGCCNTACTTCAGAATTTTCCCCGCGAGTTGGCTCATGATGCCGGTCTTGTCGAGCCCGGCGCCGATAATCATCACCGCGATAATGGAAATAACAGCGTTACTCGAGAAGCCGTCGAACAGGTTCCCAATGGGGACCAGGCCCGGATAATCGGGCAGCATACTCGTCAGACCGAGCAGAACCATGATTGCAACCGCCGCTACATCGACGCGGACGATCTCAAAGGCAAAAAGAAAGATAGTGAGTGCCAGTATCGCCATCACCGCAACCATCTCGGCGGTGAGTACAATAGTCTCTGTCAAAGAGCCTCCCGATACAGGTTTTCTTGGACCGACCGCTGGTAAGCGAGCGGAAATGGCGAAATCCACTATAACACAAGGACTCCGTTTGGCCTCGAGGCCACCCATCCAAAAGTTTTATATCTAGTGTTTATGACGCTTATATTTTCTCGGGCACGGTTGAGCNACTGCNAGGCTCTACNGTTAATCCTCTCGACTCGTCGCGNTGNCNAGACCCGTTAAAAGTCCCTTCCACATCCGGTATTTCGGTAGNTGGGTTGCCCTTGGGCTCTTACGCTTTTTAAGCTTTATCCCGATGCCNGCACTTTTCCATGTCGGAACCGTTCTGGGCGATTTACTCTATGCAGTCTTGCCCTCACGAAAACGGGTTGCCGAGCGAAACCTTTCGTTATGTTTTCCAGAGCTCGGGGCCGGGGAGATCCAGGAACTGGCGAGGGAGAACATCCGAAATACCGCAAGAATGGCGCTCTATTCCGGCTTTGTCTGGTGGGCTTCGGAGGAACAGCTAAAAGCGCGCGTGACGATCCGAAATGTCGAAATGCTAGACCGGCTTGATCGAGAAAAACGCGGATTTATACTCCTCGCGCCCCATTTTCTGGCTCTGGAACTGGGAGGCGTCTTTATCTCCCTTCACTCTCCTGGCGTNAGNGTTTATCAGCGNACTCGTAATCCGGTTTTCGACCGAAGCATGCTCCGGGCCCGTCAACGTTTTGGGGCTACGTTGTACGAACGNAAAGATGATCTTCGGCCTATGTTCAAGGCGATCCGCCGAGGACAAGGTTGTTATTATCTGCCGGACCAGGATCCAGGTCAGCGTCGTGCGGTCTTTGCGCCCTTCTTTGGAGTCTCTACGGCGACCTGGCCCGTCCTGGGTCGGATCTCCAAGTTGTGTGCCGCTCCGGTATTTCCCTGCGCCACCTACCTTCTTCCCCGGGGCGCGGGCTTCGAGATCGTGATCGGCGAGCCTCTGGAACATTTTCCAACTAATACCCCTGAGGGCGATGCCACTCTTATGAATGCCGCTATCCAGGAATGTGTCGAGCAAAACCCGAGCCAATATTTCTGGGTGCACAAACGCTTCAAAACCCGGCCTCCTGGCGAGCCCAGCGTCTACGATTGAGATCAACCTAGTCTGCAAAGGCGACTCATCGCATTGCTCGGGTACCCTCCAACATCTGGTCTTACTTAAGGGAATCCTTCAGTTGGTTTTTTATCTCCTGCATTTCCACACGCAGCTCGTGTAACTCTTTAGTGAGAATTGGGTGCATGATCTGTTCTGCGTTTGATTCAGGTTCGTCACCGCTCTCAACCGACCGAGCATGCAGAGTCTGCATTGTCTCTACGATTACGCCGATAAACAGGTTGAGCATCGTAAAGGTTGCGACCAGAATAAANAGCACAAAAAAGATCCAGGCAAAAGGGAAGACCTGCATGACGGGCCGCACAATCCCCATGGACCAGCTTTCGAGNGTCATGATCTGGAACAGAGTGAACATCGACCGGCCTAGACTACCAAACCAGTCAGGGAACNACTCTCCATAAAGNCCNGTNGCNACGACTNCGAACACNTANAAAATAATCAGGATAAGTATTCCGATTGAGGCAATACCAGGNATCGCATGCAGCAATGCCTCCACGATGAATCTCAGGCGCGGCACCACGGAGATGATTCGCAGTACCCGGAGCACCCGCAACACCCGCAGCACCGCAAAGGGGCCACTGGTGGGTACCAGTGCGATCGCCACTACGAAGAAGTCAAAAAGATTCCAGCGGTTTCGAAAAAAGTCCCGCCCTTGAGCGATTAGTTTTAATAAGATCTCAAGGACAAAGACAGCCAGGATCAACTGATCCAGCACATTGAGACTCTCTCCAAAGTATTCGGCTCTGGAGCCTGAAGCCTGGAGACCGAGAATCACCCCGTTGACTACGATAAGGAAAGTGATCGTCCACTGTACGACAGGTCTTTCCAGCCATGTATTTAGGCGTTCTCTATAGCCTGACTTGGGCACGACATTGCTCCGGGAAAAACCCGGATTGTATCCGTCGAAGCGACAAACGCCTGGCCCAGCGGGCAAGGCGATGAAATATTAGGAATGCGCCACTCCCGGCAACGATACTTATACACAGGCCGAGCGCTATTACTTCAAGGCCATTCAGCCGTTCAAGATAAATACCACTGCCTAAACTGAATCCTACTGCCGAGACAAGGTTCAGTCCCAGCCAGGAGAAAAAATTAACTAAATCCTGCACGCGTTACCCCTATTCAAGTGAATCTAGGAGCATTGTGGACCGAGCCAGGCTCACAAGATGAGCCTGCAGAATTATTCTAAATATTTTATTTTTTCAATACCTTAAAGAATGATCATCATAAGGTGGGCTAGCATTAATTCGAAACAACAGTCCTGAAGTACTCAACCGTTCTACTGAGGCCTTCTTGAAGCTCGATTTTTGGCTTCCAGTCCAGCGCCTTTCTGGCAAGACTGATATCCGGTTTACGCTGGAGAGGGTCGTCCTGAGGCAGGGGCTTGAATACGGTAGCAGACACGGAACCCGTTTCCCGCATGACCGCGTCCGCAAGGGCCAGCATTGAGAATTCTCCCGGGTTACCCAGGTTGACCGGGCCCGTAAAGCTCGCTTCCGATGCCATTAGCCGGATCAGCCCTTCAACGAGGTCGTCCACGTAGCAAAAGGACCGCGTCTGGGAGCCATCACCATAGATGGTCAGGGCCTGTTCACGAAGTGCCTGCACGATGAAGTTCGACACCACCCTGCCGTCATCGGGATGCATCCGTGGCCCATAGGTATTGAAGATTCGGGCGACCTTGATCTCTACACGGTGCTGACGCCAGTAATCGAAGAACAGTGTTTCCGCGCAGCGTTTACCCTCATCGTAGCAGGATCGCACCCCCACAGGATTGACTCTGCCCCAGTAGCTTTCATCCTGCGGGTGTATTTCCGGATCACCATAGACCTCACTGGTAGAAGCCTGCAGGATTCTTGCACCNGTCCGCTTAGCAAGACCCAGCATNTTGATCGCCCCGTGCACACTCGTCTTNGTNGTCTGGACAGGGTCATGCTGNTAGTGGATCGGNGACGCCGGACAGGCCAGGTTGTAAATCTGATCCACCTCGACATAGAGCGGAAAGGTGACGTCNTGCCGGATCAGCTCNAAGTTATGCTNCTCGAGCAGATGCGCGATGTTGCGTTTATCGCCCGTATAGAAATTATCAACNCAGACAACATCATCACCGGCCTTAACCAGCCGATCACAAAGATGCGAGCCAACAAACCCAGCGCCNCCGGTGACCAGGATACGTTTTGGAACTGTCTGAACCATCTTCTACTTTTTCTGGGCTAAAGGATTATCAAGAAGATCAACTGGTGCCGGAGATAGGATTCGAACCTACGACCTTCGCATTACGAATGCGCTGCTCTACCAACTGAGCTACACCGGCAGAGTGTGTACTGTAGGGCGCGGATTATACGATTATTCCGGGCCTTAGTAATTCGATACCCGGTGCAGGCCTACTTTCTCGTCCAGACCCCAACCTGCGCGACACTCATGAAAAACTTCCGCTCATGTTGGCGAATGAGAAAAGGTTCGTCGCCGATTACCGGCGGGAAGAACTCGTCACTCAACAGTTCAGTGATCGTGTCCATAGACGTCACTTCCTTACCGTCGTGCAGAAACCCACCGAGTCGCTGATCAGGATCGGTAAAGTCATCCCACCAGGTAAAAGGTGAGCAGATAATCACTTGCGCCCCAGGACGCGTGATCTCGGGAAGTTTTTCCAACATTTTCGTCGGCTGCGGTAGACGATCGAGAAGGTTAGCGAGTATCACGACATCAAATTCGCCGAGCGAAGCGGGCGGATTTGTTGCGTCCCCCTGCAAGAACGTCACACGATTACGGTCAAGGTTGGGGGGGAGTTGAACTTCGGACGGGGTACCAAGACTTCCTTCCCGCGTTAATCGAAAAGAGATGGTGCCGCTCGTCTTGATCAGATCTGCACGTGTAATAAAGCTTTTCGAGGCGTCAATGCCGACAACAGACTCACAAAACCTGCTGAGCTCAAAGGTGATGCGCCCAACGGCACAGCCGAGGTCCAGTCCACGACTCCCAGACCGCAACCGATCTGTATCAATCCACTCCACAAGTCTCTTGTGAAAACCGAGCGCTTTCACCGGGCCAAAGTCCCACCCCAAAACTTGAGCATCCTCCCCGTAATGAAACACTAGGTATTCATTAAGTTGAGTCTCAGTATCGTAGTAATCCGGCACAATCCCCTCCCTGTAACTCCTTTAACGGCCGCATCCGGTGTCAGCCCCGCTCGCTACACCGAACCAGGTACTGATGTAGTCCGCATAACTGGCCTCTACGAAAAGATCGTAGTGGTGTCGGTCATGGACCACCTGAAGGGTTCCCCCACAGCGCGCGAAACTGCCGCGCGTACACTGCCCCGAGGTCAGGCGCCGAAGATCCAAACTCAAACCTTGGCGAAGCACGAGAGCCGACTCGGGACCGACAATAGAGAAACCGGAGAAATGGTCGCTCACAACAGTAACCGCCGCGTGTTCAGCGGCGACTGCCTCAGCCAGAGTGTTAAATGTCTGCTCCTCGTTTTGGATCGAGGTACGAACCCACCAATGATCCGGCGCAAGACTCAGAACAGTGATTCCCTCTCGCGAACAAACCGCCTGCGCACTCTTAGGAAACTCCATTTCTAACGCCGATTCAAAATGCCCTAAGGCCGTTTTAGTGCCGCGAAGATTAATCAGAGCGGTGTCACCAAGGGCCAAGATTTCAACCTGATAGCTCATCCTCGCATCCTGCGCCCTTCTGGATCAAAAAATACAGGTTCAGTCACGGTGGCAAGACAACTATGCTCCAGTCCGGAGATCAGAATCTTTTCGCCATGGCGTTGATGGCCATTTTTAAGTAAGGCCAAGGCAATCGTTCTCTCCAGCGTCGGGCTGAAACAGGCAGCCGTTACGTGACCCTGAAATCCGGAGGGCCCACTTTCCCCGGGATCAGGCAGCAGGGCAGAGCCGTCCGCAACGGCTGCACGATGCTCATCAGGCAGTAGCCCAACGACGTGCTGGCGTTCACCGCCAAGATCCAGATCTCTCCTTAGACTTCGCTTGCCAATGAAATCCGGCTTTTTCATGTCAACAATCCAATCCATTCCCGCATCAAACGGATTGGTGATGTTATCCCCCTCGTGACCAGGGGAGACAAACCCCTTTTCAATCCGAAGGACTCCACTCGTTTCAGAGCCGATCGGTGTTATGCCGAACTTCTCCCCCGCGTCCATCAGCGTAGTCCAAATCATGAGTGCGAATCGTCTTGCTACGTTGATCTCAAAACTAAGCTCTCCGGTATAACTGACCCGGGCAATTCGGACTGGCGCTCCGGCAAGACGTCCATCACGAAAATCCATAAACCTGAAACCTTCATCCAACTCAATATCCGTTTCAACATTTCGAAGTACCTCCCGCGCGAGTGGTCCGCATACACACATCGTTGCGCAACCGGCAGACACGTTCACAAGATAAACCTTGAGGTCCTTCCACTCTGTCTGCAGCAAGCGATCAATGTGCGCATACACGACTCCGGCAGCACCGGTTCCACAGGACATTAGATATTGGTGCGCACCCACTCTGAAGGTAACGCCATCATCAAGAAAACGGCCATCCTCGCGAAGCATTAATCCGAAGCGACCACGACCTACCGAAAGATTATCGAATCGATTCGTGTATAACCGATTAAGGAGTTCTGCCGTATCCGAGCCCTGCAGTTCAAAAGTGCCNAGNGGNGTCCCGTCGTAGATACCACAGGCATTTCGGACAGCCTTTGCCTCGCGCCCGACNGCNTCATCCATAGACTCGCCCGCCCGGGGNAAGTAAAACGGGCGACGAAAGTTCGCGCCGGCTTCNTCCATTGCCGCCCCTTGCGAAATGTTCCACTCCGTAATCGGTGTGGTNCTCGCCGGGATAATCAACGGGCCGCGCTCATTACCACCAATCACCCCAAAACTGACCGGCGCGAACGGAGGGCGAAAAGTTGTGGTGCCCACCGATCCCTGGGCCTCACCCAGTTCCTCGGTAACAAGGCCGATGACATTAGGGTTCCCGATCTTTCCCTGGTCTACAGCCATTCCCGCAGTGGTATAGCGCTTGACGTGCTCAATCGATTGAAAATTTTCACGCACTGCAAGAGCAATGTCGGCTGTGGTGACATCGTTCTGGAAGTCAACAAAGGCCTTACCTTTNAGCCNTNTCTNNGGCCANGTGACGTCGATTCCGTAGGGGATCTCGGCAACTTCAGCACCCAATGAAGATGACTGCACNTTCTGGCCTGTGAGATCCTGGACCAAAACCCGCGCGATTTCATCTGCTTCGTTAAGGCCTCCCGCAACAGAAAAAGTGCCATTTGCCGCACCGACACAATGGGCCTCTTGCGCTAGCTCTCCAGGNANAAACGCCGCCGTGTCTCTATTAAATACTGACTTTCCGCCCGCGTGCGAGTAAAGATGGATCAGCGGATTCCAGCCGCCCGAATGACATACAAGATCACAGGANACCCTCTTGGTGNCCGACNCACTGACGATCGTCACACTCTTTACGACCGATCGCCCCTCCACATGGGTAATCCTCGCATTCGTCATAACCGAAACCGAGTTTCTTNGAGCGACCTCGAGCTCAGCCTCGCCTGGAGTCGCTCGCGAATCCACCACTTGCTTAATCGCGATACCAGCTTTAAGGAGCAGTTCGAGGTGCGCATACGCTGTCGAATTATTGGTGTAAACGACAGCGCACTTACCCGGGACCACCGCAAAACGGCTGACGTAACGTGCGACCGCATCTGCCAGCATCACGCCGGGACGATCATTACCGGGGAAGATCAGTGGGCGCTCCACTGCGCCGGTCGCAATCATTACTTTCTTTGCCCTAACGCGCCACAGTCGCTCACGTAACCATGNCGTTTCGGGCTCGTGCTCTACAGCAAGCACCATATTGTGATCGTAATACCCTGCTGCAGTCGTGTTCTGCAGCCACGTCACATTTGGCCGGTCTTTCAATTCAGCCGTCACGTCCTCGATCCANTGTAATTCAGTTTTTCCGCCTATCTCTCGGGGATGAAATAGCANATGCCCACCCGGTGACATTTGCATATCGATTAGCATCACATCGATCCCGGAACTCGCTGCCACTTGCGCAGCCCTCAGGCCCGCGGGGCCTGCACCGACAACGAGCAGGTCGGTATGATGGAACACCCGCTCGTACCGGCCTGGATCGCGCTCACTGGGTGACAGGCCAAGACCGGCAGCTTTTCGAATGAACCTGCTGTAAAAATCCCATGGGCCAGCCATGAACGTCTTATAGTAAAAGCCCGCCGGAAAAAGTGGAGATAACCAATCATTGACAGCGCCNATATCAAAACGCGCGCTNGGCCAGCAGTTTACGCTTTTGGCCTCAAGGCCCTCGACCAGCGGGATCTCGGTTGCGCGCAGATTGGGTTGATCGCCATCACTGAGCAGTTGCACCAACGCATTAGGTTCTTCTGGTCCGCAGGTNAGCAGCCCCCGCGGCCGGTGATATTTGAAACTTCTGCCTACCACCCTTACGTCATTTGCTAACAGGGCCGATGCCAGCGTGTCACCCTCCAACCCCTGGTATCGCCGGCCGTTAAACCGAAAGTTCAGCGGACGCTGTCGATTCACCGCACCGCCGGTCGCCAATCGCGTCATTTCAGCGAATCCTCGACGGGGGTTATTTCATGGGTCAATGTATTCCGGTCAATCTTGAACCAAAGCGTGCAACCACTGACATGCCACCACCATTCCCTTACCACGCCCTTGGGATTGGCATTGTTGTAAAGATAATCGGACCAAGCTTGGTCGGATTCGTTATCAGGATTGACTGGCCTCTTCCGCTGCGCTTCCCCTCCGCAGATGAACTCATTTTCATTGCGCGGGCCGCACCAGGGACAAGGTATCTCTAGCATGTCACTCGTCGCTGTTAGCGGTTGGCGGAAACGCCGCCTTCCTGGACCAGACGGCCGGAGGCAAAACGATCNAGGCCGAGTTTTTCCGCAAGTGGATGCGGCCCATCAGTCGCGATCAGGTGAGCAAAGGTTTTTGCTGCGGCGGGCGTAGTCTTAAATCCCCCCGACCCCGCCACGTCGATATAAAAGCCTCGGGTATCTGTCTTTGAGATGATGGGACTGCCATCGTACGGGATATCCAACATGCCGGCCCAATGCCGCAGTAACTTCAGTCGGCCAAAACTTGGGAACACTTCCAGCATCGACGTCGTGGCATCCTCGATAATGGGAAAAGTACCACGCTGCGCATACGATGGATACGGGTCGCAGCCCTGCCCCACCACGATCTCCCCCTTGTCAGACTGCATCAGGTAGGTGCCGTAATAGCTNCGGATNACAACGATCTCATTCAGGATCGGCTTCACCGGCTCNGANACCCANGCCNGAAGNGGCTGGGTGATGATTGGCAGACGTTGGCCCACCATCGAGGCNACCACNCTNCCGTGNCCGGCCACAGCCATTCCAATCTTTTTCGCTTTAATCACTCCCCGATTGGTCTCAACTCCTGTCACTGCGCCCCCNTCCTGCTGGATCCCAGTCACCTCACAGTTCTGAATAATATCGACACCNCGGGCATCNGCCGCGCGGGCAAAACCCCAGGCAACNGCATCATGGCGAACCATTGAGGCTCTTGGCTGATAGACNCCGCCCCGAACCGGTAACCGCATATCNGGNGANGGATCAAAGATCGGAATCTTCTGCTTCACTTCATCGAGGGTTAGCATCCGGTATTCCGCTCCATAGATGTGCATAGTGTTCGCCATCTGTAGCGCAACCCGATTGGCGGCGGAGCTTTGGATGAAGGTAATCATCCCGCGCTGACTGACCATGAGGTTGTAATTGAGATCCCGACTCAACTGGTGATACAGATCCAGCGACATCTCATGAAAGGGAACGCTATCTTCTCTCAGAAAATTGGAGCGAACGGTCATGGTGTTCCGTCCTGTGTTGCCNCCACCTAGCCAACCCTTCTCCAGCACCGCCACATTCGTAATCCCGTGTTCCTTAGCCAGGAAATACGCTGCACCCAGACCATGTCCCCCACCACCGATGATCACGACGTCGTATTCGCGCCTGGGATCAGGACTTCGCCACATCTTTTCCCAATTGCGATGCCCNGTTAGGGCATTTCTTGCCAATGAAAATATCGAAAAACGTTTCACGGAATATCTTGATGATGGCTGTTGAAACTTGCGCCGAGACTGACTGCCCCTCNGGCAGTACAATGAGTCTACAGCAGGTNTTATAATTTCGACTGTAGTTTACGTGAAGCGTTATACATTAGAATTATCCTCGATCATAGCCCCAGATAACTGACAACATGCAACGAGTACCTGTTAATCCCGGAACAGTAGAATGGGCTGGAGATAACCCCGGTATCTACCTTCGGGAATCCCCTGACGGTCCTTGGACCGGGCTGGGCATTTTCTTTCGTGTCCTTTATTCNGCCCATGGCCAGGGATCTGTAATGATTATTCTGGGTGATCCGAGCAAGACAACAGATTTTCCGGACTCAAGAAACGTATGCCTCACCACGAATCTAGAATTGACGCGTTACCTTATAGATGACTTTATCAAGCGGTTTCCATCATTTCGTGATCAACCTGGTCTCGCCACAATGACGTGGCTCGAGGCTGAGTCGCATTCGTCGGACGGCGACATGGCGACTTCCTGGGCTGAGACCATGAGTGCAACGGGCTGTACAGCCCAGATGTGCTGGAATGACCTCGGCCATCCCTTCGCCGTCGAAGTCGGCCCGAAAGACTCCGCTACCGGGACGCACGACATGTATAGTGTGTTTCTCGAGGCGCGGAGTGCATCGATTTCCATCAACGGCGCTCCCCTTGCAGGGACAGTTTGTGAGCGTCTTTTCTTTGGTAGAAAAATGAGCACGGCCTTTATGGCGGTTTCCGAAACCTGGGTCAAACCGACCTTAACTGAGGAATAGATTTCCTATGCCGTTATCCTCCCCGATCCACCCAGGGCAGGTCGTCTGGACCGGGGAAAATCCGGGTATTCTTCTGAAGGAAGATCCCGACGGCCCTTTTTCTGCGATTGCACTTTTCTTCCGGATTTATCTCTCTCCGGCCGGGAGAGGTACTGTTCTTTTGCTGTTGGACTCTCCAACACAGTGCCGACAGTTCCCTGATGGCTGTAACGTCTTACTCTACGACAACAAGAATCTCGCAGATTATCTCCTCGAGAGTTTTATTCTAAAGCTGCCGGCCTTTAGCTCTCTGCCGGCGTGCGAGTCCTTATCGCTAGTCCAGATCGACCATGCTCAATCTGAAGGGGACCCGCGCTCGTGTTACTCCGAGCACATCAAAGCGGAGTCACTCGACGTTACGCTGACCTGGGATGGATTGGGGACTCCCACGGCGCTGGAACTCCCTGCCGAGCTTACCGGGGGTAAAGAAAATGAGCTTTATACGCTCCTGATCGAATCAACAAAGCCCTCGATTCAAATAAATGGACGCACACTGCCCGGAACGCCGGTAGAGAGAATCCAGGCGGATATCAAGACCACGACGGCTTTTTTATATTTCTCCGAGACGTGGATTCGACCCGCTTAAATGATCCCGATGACAGAACTGACTCACCCTGCTGACCAGGAGGCGCTTTCCCGAATATTGCGAGTAAAACCCGTCTGGACCCAGATGCGGTCCGCTGCTGATGCGATAGATCTTGCTGAAAATACCCTATTGCACGCGGGACCAGCTTTCAAAGATCCTGCCGAAATCGTTAAGCCCGTATTGAACTCTGCTTGTGTTGCAGCTGTGTTTAACGGACTCGCTCCAGATTTCGAGAAGGCGGAAGATAAAATCCTCAACGGTGCAATCACACTCCGGCCAGCCCAGGACTACAACGTCGTCACCCCCCTTGCCGCTGTTGTTTCCTCAAAGATGCTATTGCATTGCGTTGAGGACCAATCCGACTCACAAATACGTGCCTTCGCGCCCATCAACGGGGGTAACGGACCTGCACCCCGATTAGGAATCTGCTCCCCTGACGCCCTCGCTCATCTAGAGTGGCTCCATCAGTCTCTAGGACCTGCTCTCGCCGATGCCTGCACCGACGGCGTAACGCTGCTGGATATTGCTGCCCAATCGGTGGATCAGGGTGATGACTGTCACGGCAGAACCCCCGTGGGAACCCGTCTGCTCTTGGATAAAATTCACTCCCGATTAAGCCACCAACAACTGGGACAGGATTTCATTGCATTTATCCAGAAGGGACCGAGTTTCTTTCTAAATATCTGGATGGCCGCGACCAAGACAATCCTACTTGGTGGTCAAGGTGTCGCGAAAAGCAGCCTTATCACCGCAGCAGCAGCAAACGGCCGAGAGACCGGCATTCAGCTCGCAGGATTACCAGGAAGATGGTTCACCACGCCAGCGTCGCCGCCTAAAGGGGACTTTGACGTGGACCTACCCAGTTCAAGAGCTTTGGGAGCGATTGGAGACAGCGCAATCGTAGACGCGCTGGGATTCGGCGCAATGGCTATGTCATTCTGCCCGGTACAAAAACAAAATCTCGGGCACCTGCTGCCGTCCGACGGGCTGGCCACAGGATCAATGCTGACTGCAGCCGTTCATCCTGGTTTCGCAGACCTCGGTCTTTCGGTCGGCATCACAGCCAGAGCTTGTATCTCAGCAGACAGAGCGCCCTTGGTCAGCCTAGGGATTCTTGACAATCAGGGGGAAGTCGGTCGACTCGGTGGCGGAATCTTCGAACAACCGAAGAGCATGATAGCCAACGGTCTAAGCGAATTGGCTTCCTAGGGTTGAGTCAACCCAGCTACGAGCAAATCCGACCTTTCTCCTTCCGCCGCTTACGGCGCTGCGACACGGTTTCTCTGTATTCCCTCTTCCAAAAATAATCGGGCAGTTTCTGCTGCTGCAAACCGGCATTCATACATAGAATCGTCGGAGAAAAAGGCGTTGTGAGGAGTAATGATCACACGTCCTTTCGTCCAGTCTTCATCTCGACGCCATGCCTCAATCAGTGGATGAAGACCTGGCGGCTCCTCGGGAAGCGCATCTAACCCGACCCCGCCAATCTGTCCACTTCGAAGACAATGCTCAATCGTATCCAGGCTGCTAATCAGCTTACCGCGAGCGGTATTGACGAGCAAAAGTCCTGGTTTCGCCCTGTCCAACACTTGGCGGTCGATCATCGACTCTGTCTCGGCAGTTAGCGGACAATGCAACGTTAAAACATCGACTCGTTCGATCAGCTCTTCCAGAGCAGCGATGCGTTCGACCTGCAGCGCCCTGAACATGCCATTACTGATGTAGGGATCATACGCCACCACTTTGTAACCGAACGGTGCCAAGCGGCGTGCAACACTCGTTCCGATGCGCCCCAAACCGACAATACCCACAGTCGTGCGTGGTGAGTGCAACATCGGCGTCAAATGGTTTTCTTGCCAGGTGTCGGAATAACCTTTCGCAAGCGCGTTATGTTGTACCAGTCGACGTTGCAGTGCAAGAATCAGCCCCATCGCTGTATCAGCCACATCCTCCGGTCCATATTCCGGGTTATTCGAGAAAGCGATTCCCGATTTATCAAGGCCCGTTAGGTCGATCTTGTCGTAGCCTACCCCATAACGGACGATGATCCTGCAGTTCGACAACTGATTAATCGTGTCGACGCTGATGGAGGGTGTCCAGACAAGGAACGCGTCTAGAGGTGGTAGCGCACCCATCGGAAAGTCAGCTTCGTGACGTGACGGAAAGTGTACGAAGCTAGCTCTTCCCTGAAAGGCGGCATTTTCCGGATCAAAAGGAGGTTTGATCAGGTGCGTGATGCCAATCACCCAGTCCCGTTTATTCATCATTTGATATCTCGCCGCTTCTTAGGCCCGGTGCGCTCCTCGAACCAATTCTCAAAGATAATGGTAATCTATTTCGACTTTAGTCAAATACTCCTAGATTGGGAGGAGAAAGACCTTGATTACTCTTCGCCAAGTTGATGCCTTTCGTGCCGTGATGATTACCGGCAGCATAACCGGCGCCGCAGAGATGATGAGGATCTCCCAACCTGCCGTCACTCGACTGATTCAGGAACTCGAGCGCNCTCTTGGCTTTGATCTCTTTGTCCGTCGAGGTCGGCATATCGTCCCGAGCGTTGAGGGCAGGTTGTTTTTCGGTGANGTAGAGACCGCTCATCTCGGTCTTGATCAATTGACGCAGTCTGCGATTAACATTCGTGATCATAAGGAAGGGAGCTTACGGATAGTCACGATTCCGAGTGTCGTTACGATGTTTATCGGGNCCATTCTCAAGGCGTTTAACNCTGCCTACCCTNATGTAGCCGTCTCGCTTGAAGTGCAGCCAACACANNGCGTCTTCGAATACATCACTTCCGGTCAGTGCGATCTAGGCATCTCCACTTTGCCCATAGAGAGCCCGGCGGTCGTCTCCGAGNCTGTACTTCGCGGACAATCCGTCTGCATCTTCCCTAAGGGTTATAAACTTGGACGCAAAGCCAAAATCACTCCCAAGGACTTAAAGAATGAAGAGTTCATCTCCTATCGCAGTGANTCNATTTACCGNCANCGCGTAGATCAGGTTTTTCTCAAGNCTGGAGTCGATCGCAAACTTCGCTATGACGCTCGGACCACAGATGCGATCTGTAAACTGGTTGCNGGTGGCGTTGGNATTTCCATAATTGGGCCNTCCTTCCCAGGAGTAACCCTCGAGCGCGGCATTGAGGTNCGGCCTTTCTCGCCNGCTCTACACGGTGACCTTGNCCTNTTGTATCTCAAGCATCGGGAATCCGAGCGACTGTTACACGCCTTTCGTGAGATAGTCCTTCAGACCCTTCCCGCGCGTCGTCGAAGGNCCCCTCAACGTCCAAGCTGATCAGCAAGCGCGCTTTTGAATGATATCCGCGCCTGTGCGCTGTGAATCGCCGGGTAATCCCGCGGAAACGATTCCCCCGCCTCTACCTTTAAGGCAACCAATATCGGGCCAGGTGTTGCCAGGATTTCTGGAACACGGTCAGCAAACTCGTTAAGGTCNGAGAACGTGTAGGCTTCCCGGTAGCCCGCGGCTAATGCGAGGGCGGCAAAGTCTACCTTTTCATGCCCNGGNACTGGAAACTCNCCGTTGACCTCGTAAATTCCGTTTTCACATACAAAATGCCAAAAATTCGTCGGGCTCTGATGCCCAATNGTGACTAANGACCCAAGATTCATCAGAAGGCTCCCGTCACCGTCAAGCACAACAACNGGTTCCNTCGGACAGGCTAAGGCCAGTCCCAGAGCGTGACTGGACCCCTGACCCATCGCNCCAGTGCACAAATAATTCAACGGNTGGGGCCGAATCCCCATCCAGTCAAATGCGCTTTGATACACGGGCACCACAATACCGTCTGGATAGTGCTGGCTAAGCANNCTAAGAGCCTCATCGCGCTTCATNGTCATCCTTGGTCTCCAATGNGCGGAATNAGGAAAGCCANCGGTTGAGAAGCCGCATAAGCCTCTNCAATCGAGACCGNAACCCCCGCGACNTCGGCAGTCCCCGTCAATATTTGATACTGGATATCCATTGCCTTGAGAATAGGCTCAACAATCCGCACGCCGTTCTGATCCGAGTCTGCCGGTGCTCGGCCCTTTTCGAGACCCTGGAGGCCAATCATCATCACAATTGGCAACTGGTAATCCATTCCCATGACTCGGATTGCATTGATTGAATCCAGAAAACCGGTATGCTGAATTAACAGGACCGCGCGCTTATCGGCATAGGATAAACCCGCACAGATCGAAACCCCTTCGTCCTCTTTGCAGACGTTAACGAGTTTCATTGGCTGTTTGCGGGCAATTGGCCAAAGCAACTCATCACAGGTGACGATGTCGGGAACAGCGACAACGAACTCGACCTTGGCCTCTTTCAGAGCCAAGAGGATACTCTCTCCACTGAGCGCGCTACTCATCGCNTTTAACCCATTTTGCCAGTACCGACACACAGCGACGCATCTCTTCCTCGGTCCCCATCGTAAATCGGACGCATTCAGCAAATCCTCCTCCGGCGAGCCGTCGCGCATAGATGCGTTCATTCTCAAGTGCTCTGTGCGCATTGGTGGCTTGCTGGGTGTCCGAAAAACGGACTAAGACAAAATTAGTCTGACTTGGGATCACCCCGAAACCGAGTCTCAAAAGCTCTGATGAAAACATATCACGGGCCCTGCGGTTTTCTCGAATCACCATCTGAAAGTGTGTTCGGTCCTCAAGAGCGGCTTCACAGGCAGCCAATGCCGTCACCGAGATCGGGAATGTAATTCCAATACGCGTAACACTATCGATGATCTCTTCTGGGCCACATGCCCAGCCAACCCTTAGGCCAGCCAATCCGAATACTTTGGAAAAGGTTCGGGTCATCACAACGTTATCAGCGAACTCGATCAAACCGATGGGATCTTCGTAATCTTCGGCCTGAACGTACTCGGTGTACGCTGAATCAAGCACCAGCAGAATTCGAGGACTTAACCCGGCATGAAGTCGTCGGATCTCAGCCCCACTGACATAGGTTCCCGCGGGGTTATCCGGGTTTGCNAGCATCACCAAGCGCGTACGTTCAGTGACCCGGTCCAAAATAGCGTCGACATCCGCAGTAAAATCACGATCCGTCGCGGCAACAGGCACCGCGTCATTTGCGTNAGCATAGTTAGGAATCTTTGGGTACCCATGCGCTGTGTAGATAAGCTCATCGCCTGGNGAAAGATAAGCACGTGCNAGTCGNGCCAGNAGATCATCAGAACCGAAACCACAGCAGATCTTTCTAGGGTCGATTGAGAATCGCGNTCCAATGGAGCTTGCAAGCCGANCTGGNCCGTTGTCTGGATACCGCTCNACACTCGTCGCGCTAGTGATGACGGCCTCACGAGCANCTGCTCCTGGCCCNTAGACACTCTCATTNGAGGCGATGAAGATACCGTCCTCGGATAAGGTCTCTCCCGTGGCCACCATGTGCCCGCGGATGTTCTGTATGCCTTCTCGCGGGATCGGCCGGTCTGATGNAGTNCTCAGTCTTGCGCNCCGCTTAGTGCCTNATCTCCAAAATACTCACGGATTTCCCGAGTGATGAAATCACGTCGATCGCTCTCTTCATACTCGTCGGCCGCAAAGTAAATCTTTGCCACTTGTTGCTGAGCCCGGCGCATCAATTGCGCATCATCAGATGCATCCTTCGGCAACCGGAGAACCGTATCACCACCGTAAGTGTGAAATGGAGCATTCTCTGACCCCTGAGGGTGCGCTACATGCTTACCGCGCTGTATAGAGCGAATATCCTTCTTTAATTTCGTACGAAGCAGCGAGATACCTTCATCTGTGGTCCCCAGGTATTCTCTCTGGTGAATATTTATCGACCCCTGACTGGTCCAGGCCTCCCAGTCTCCAGGGCTGGACACGCGCTCCTCCTGGGTTCGATGCGCTGTTTGGCCATAGAAATCAACTTTCTCCCAACCTACAGCGCTCTTGTCTCCCTGTCGGAGGACTTCATCTGCATCGTTGAAGTGACGCCAGCCGAACTTTCGGCTATTGGTATCATCAATTGGTGTTACCCACTTTGTGAGACTGGTGCGCCCGAACACTTTGGGACCATCCAGTTTCTGGAACATGCCACCGTTTTGCGCCATGGTAGGGGTAATATGATCGTGAAACCGCATCATGATCAGATCGCCCTGGCGCCGGCAGTGGCTATAGACAAAGCCCTCAGGGCGCTTGAAATATTCCACGACTGGGAGTGCAACAAAATGCTCCAGCCCCGGAAACTGGGGTCCGTTAACCCGGCCATGAAGGAATACGCTGTGAAACGGATCCATCGAGTTCTCGCTTTCCTGAAGCCAGTTGCACGGAGAATGTATTGAATAGGGGATCATCTCGTGTCCCTCAATATCAAAGCTGTCAAGGATTGGAAACGCCGGCTTCTCGTCCGGCGGCCCCATATAAGCGAACACCAGGCCTTTATATTCGCGAACCGGATAGGCCCCGTGGCAAATTTTCTCCTTGATGTTGCTGTCGGCAGGCTCCCCGGGGGTATCAAGAATCGACCCATCCGCATCAAAATGCCATCCATGATACGCGCACCGGATCCCGTGCTTTTCAATCCTGCCGTATTCGAGAGACATTCGACGGTGCGAACAATGCCGATGCAGCAAGCCAATGTTGCCACTTAGGTCGCGAAAAACCACCAAATCCTCGCCCAGGATCCGAATCGGCACGGGCCGCTCCCCCAACTGCTCCGTCATCGCCACTGGGGTCCAGAACCGGCGCATGTATTCACCGCATGGTTGAGTTGGACCAACCCGGGTCAGATCAACGTCATCCTCAAGGGGTTCCCGTATGTGGTAACCCCCATATTTTTCGTTGGTCCATCGGGCGGATTCAGTCATTTTGCTCTCCTAAGCAGTCTGGCGCCCGGCAATGTCGGACCTCGCCGTGCTACGCCATACCGCAATCATCGCTAAAACTCTTTATAACTTAAGGGTGAATTCTGGCTACGGTGTTTCCACTAGAATTATACCTGACCGACGATCTCAACCTAAACACAGGCCCCCAGTTCCGACCGCGAAACGCAAGACCGTTCGAGACTAGCTCCTGGTCTTCAGTCGCACCGCGAAATAACTAGGCGTCGTTTCGAAGCTCCACAGGAAGTGAAAAAGACACACCCTCGTCCACCGGTGTCGACGGAATCGGTAAGACGCCCCCTCGAGACCGAAGTTCCTGGATCACACCATCAACCAGAGTCTCCGGGGCTGATGCCCCAGCGGTGACCCCGACTCGGACTGCGTCCGTGTACATGCTGTCTTCAATATCCTCTGCACCATCGATCAGAAATGCCCGCGCACCAGCATGCTCGGCTAATTCTCGAAGCCTGTTGGAATTGGAGCTCGTGACTGAGCCGACCACGAACACGACATCGCAACGGGCAGCGATCTCCCGTACCGCATCCTGGCGGTTCTGAGTGGCATAACAAATATCATCACGCCGTGGCCCTTCGATCTCAGGAAAGCGCTCCCGTAAGCGTTCGATAATTCGTGCAGTGTCGTCGACCGATAGTGTTGTTTGCGTCACATAGGCGAGCGGGGTACCGGGGTTCAAATTCAACGCGTCAACGTCTCCAACATTCTCTACCAACTCAACTGGCCCTACGGCCTGGCCCATGGTCCCTTCTACTTCTGGGTGGCCGTCATGACCCACTAATATGACGCTCTTGCCTTCGCGTCCGTAACGACTGACCTCAGTATGCACTTTCGTGACCAGAGGACAGGTTGCATCGAGGACCTTAAGCTCTCGGTTACGGGCCTCGTCCTGAACGCGTCGCGCTACCCCATGTGCACTGAAGATAACGGTGCTGCCATCCGGCACTTCATGAAGTTCGTCAACAAACACCGCGCCCTTTTCTTTTAAATCATTGACCACATACCGGTTATGAACGACTTCGTGTCGTACATAAATCGGGGCCCCATATTGGTGTAGCGCCCGCTCGACGATGGCTATGGCCCGGTCCACGCCCGCGCAAAAACCCCGAGGATTAGCGAGTTCGATTGTAAAGGTCTTCAAAGCGCCTACCCCCGAGTTATGAAACCATCGGCTGGCTGTGATCCGAAAACGCGACCACCTGGATTTCATATATACAATCTCGCCCAATTAATGGGTGATTAAAGTCAACCGACACCTCATCACCGCTCATCGCCGTCACGTACCCGACCACCTCTTCGCCGTTTGGCAAAGAAAAATCCAACAACATCCCGATATCAATCTCTCCAAGATCTGAAAACTCACTGCGCGAAACGGACTGGATCATATTCTCATCATAGTCGCCAAATGCCTGGTCGGCTGCATTGATACTGAGTCTGAGTTCGTCACCCGCGCGCTTTCCAAGGAGTGTCTGATTAACAATAGCAGGAAGACTGTTATCCCCCACGGTAATAACAATCGTCTCATCATCAGAGTCCTCCACGACCACACCATTCAAATCCAGTATCCGGTAACGGATCGCGAGTCTGTCATTGGGATTGACCGATCTCATCTGACTGGCTGTCACCGATCTAACTCGGGTTTTTGCGAAATAGACCCACGCTGTCGAGAATCACTACGCCCGCTCCAACGCTGATCGCCATGTCCGCTACATTAAAGGCAGGCCAATGCCAATTTCCAACATAGACATCGATGAAATCGACCACGTAACCATAAAGGACCCGGTCAATCAGATTCCCTCCCGCACCGCCAAGAATTAATGCGAAGCCTAGGTTCAATACCGATTCTTCCGGGCGCGCGACCCAAAGACGCCAACCAAGGTAGCCCATCACCACAACCGCCAACACAATAAACAGTCCTCGTTGCCACCCCCCAGCCGAGGCAAGAAAACCAAACGCGGCGCCATGATTATGAACAAGGATAAACCGCAGACCCTGAAAAATCTCCAGCGACCCGGTCGAGGTCAGCAAGTCCTCGAACCATCGTTTGCTCCCCAAGTCGGCGAGTAGGATAAATACTGCGATAAGCCCACAAATCACACGCCGAATCACCCTGTTGCTCATCATCGTGTGATCACGCCGATCTGGCCTTATCCACGTTGATCTTCAAACCACCGCCGGGCCGCAGTTGAGTCGAGAGCGATTTGTTCTTTTAAGGCTTCGAAAGATTCAAAACGGCGCTCTGGACGTATCTTTGCCATAAATTCTACTCGGACACGACTGCCGTAAATCTCTTCAGCAAAATCAAAAAGATGCGCCTCCAACAACACTCGCTCCCCACCGACAGTTGGTCTAATACCAATATTCGCAACACCAGTTTGGGATTCCTTACCCTCGAGGTGTACGCAGACCGCATAGACACCCCAGACCGGTACGTTGTCATGCCGCAGCACAATGTTGGCGGTAGGAAAGCCGATAGTGCGCCCCCGCTTGTCTCCATGGGTCACGCGACCCTGAATGGCGTAGCGATAGCCTAGAAGCTCCTCAGCAAGGTCAAAATCATCCTGCCTGAGTGCCTCGCGGATTCGCGTACTGCTCACCCGCTCGCTGCCAATCAGATAGGTATCGACCGTACTGATACTAAAACCCCACCGTTCCCCAAGTTCACGCAGCAAGTGGACGTCTCCAGTGCGCTTTCGCCCGAAACGAAAGTCATCGCCGATCACCACATGACGGACACCCAGGCCGTCGACGAGATACTTTTTTACAAAATCCTCAGCCGAGGTCTGCGCCAGAGCNTGATTGAACCGAAGGGAGAAGATTTGGTCTACCCCCGCTTGCGCCAACTTCTCGATCTTGTCCCGCCACCGGAGCAGACGCGCGGGTGCATTCTGCGGACTGAAATATTCGTGTGGGTGCGGTTCGAAGGTCATTGCCGTGGTTTTCACTCCAAGCGCATGTGCTTGTTTTTTCAACAGCGTCACCAGTTGGACATGTCCAGCGTGTACGCCATCGAAGTTACCGATCGAGACCACAGAAGGTCGATGCTGTTCCTGGACGTTGTAAAAATCTCGAATCAGTATCATTTGGCGCTCAAACGGGATGTTATTGGTGCGCCCATTCGGGCTGATCTTCTTCGATAACCTGAGCAATGGGTCGGCGTCGCGAGAAGTCTTCTTCGTAATATCTAAAGTATGCCAGACGGAGTTCAGGATGGCGCCAACACAGATAACCATCACCTGTGTCGAAACCGACTTCCCATAGGCCCGAGACCCGCAGNCCCAACCGTTGCACTTGAGAGATCCATTTCCTGACAATCTGCTCAAATTCGCCCTTCATGGGACTCTGCCGCGGATCACAATCAAGCATCGTGGTCATCTGATCCTGGTAGGGTGCAAGTTCCTCCGATGCGGCGGCGGTTACCTTTCTCAAGATCGGCAGCGCCTGTTTTGCCTCGGAAAGCGAGAACTGCCTCGTTTCGCCCGGATGACCAATTGAGGCGATCACCTCCGCTGAAAATGGACTCGAGATCACTAGGGGCGTTCCAGAAGGTGATGTACCCGAACCCGCATCAAGTAAAGTGATCCGAAGTACGCGATGGCCCCCACCATGATCAAGATGAAAAGCCTGGCTACCCGCTCCATGAGGTTGGCCTCCAGCCACGCAATCTGCCCTCCCTGGCCGAAATACAGGGCAACGGCCATGATGGCCGTCGCGATTACCGAGCGGGCCAGAAAGAGCGCCCAGCCCTGACCCGCCTCAAAAAAACCAAACCCTTTTAGCTTTCGATACAGAAGCGCCGCGTTGATCAGTCCCGCGACACTGGTAGCNAGCGCCAAACCGACGTGCGCAANATGCCATACGAGCCCCAGGGCAACGATCCCGTTAATCACCATCGCGATAGCCCCAATCACCACCGGTGTGCGGGTATCTTTTCTGGCATAAAACCCCGGCGCAAGCACCTTCACCAAGACAAAGCCCGTTAGCCCCAGCGCAAACGCTGCCAGCGCCCGGCTCGCCATCACTGCGTCGTCGGCAGAAAACGCGCCGTATTGAAACAGGGTTACCATCAATGGAAAAGCAAGGATAGCGAGTCCTGCAGCAGCNGGGAGACAGATCAAGAAAACCAACCGTAACGCCCAATCCAGGGTTGCACGGTAGTTATCATCATCTGACTCCGCGACCTGCCGAGAAAGCACCGGCAAGATGACGGTTGCCAGAGCGATTCCGAACACGCCAAGTGGAAACTCCATCAAACGATCGGAGTAGTACAGCCACGACACACTCCCCGTTACAAGAAACGAAGCAAGTACCGTATTGATCAGTAGATTGATCTGCGCAATCGATACACCAAAAATTGCTGGGACCATCAATCGTAAGACNTGTCCTACNCCTTCGGCACCTGCCTTCTCGTCGTCAGTTTTCGCCCTCAGTCGAGGGGTNGGAAGCCGATCGAGTCTTCTCAGAAAGGGGAACTGAAACCCAAGTTGTACGAGTCCGGCGACCAGAACNCCTCCTCCGAGCACCACTGCAGCGTTTTGGGATGATGGAACAAAAATCCAGACCGTAGCGATGAGACAAAGATTCAAGAGGATCGGTGTTGCCGCGGGGGCGGCAAAACGGTCATGGGTATTCAGGATTCCCCCCGCCAGTGCGACCAGAGAGACGAAAAAGAGATAAGGGAAAGTCAGGCGAAGTGCTGAGACTGTCGACTCGAACCGTACGGGGTCATCCATGAAGCCAGGCGCCATTACACTCACCAAGGTAGGTGCACCCACCACCCCGACGCCCGCAAAAAGGACCAGGGTCAATCCGAGTCGACCCGCCATAAGATTCAAAAAAGCGCGGACTTCTGCGCGTGGATAACGCGCCTCATACTCTGAATACACCGGAACAAAGGCGACCGAAAGCGCGCCTTCGCCGAATACCCGGCGGAAAAAATTGGGGATCCGAAAGGCAACAAAAAACGCATCTGCAAGCGCGCCACTCCCCAGAAATTGGGCAAAGGCAATATCCCGAACCAGGCCAGTGACCCGGGATANAAGAGTCATCGACCCGACCGTGCCAACGTTTTTAACCGTCACTAAAGGCATACCCNGCCCTAAAACCCCCGACTTAAACAAGACCATTGACAAAAATGCTGTAATTCCGGATACTTGCGCGTCTTTTTTTTCCGGAAGAAACCCTTGGCCAACACAGCACAGGCACGAAAGCGCGCCCGGCAAGCCGTAAACCAGCGCGCCCGCAACATGTCCCAGCGCTCAAACATGCGCACCGCGATCAAACGCTTCAACCACAGCGTACAGGAGGGTGACACCGCCGCGGCCGAAACGGCATACCGCGAAGTAACCTCGAGCGTCGACCGAGCAGCCCGGAAGGGTCTCGCACATCCCAATCAGGCCGCGAGACTCAAAAGTCGACTGAACGCGCGACTCAAGACTAAAGCCACTGCTGCCGCGTAAGACCTGCGGCACCGCCGGCTTTTCCCCTTTTCAGACGAGCACCATATTATCCCGATGGATGAGTTCCGGCTCATCCACATAACCGAGTTGTTCTTCTATTTTAAGGCTTGAGTGGCCCGCAATCTTCCGCGTCTCTTCTGCNGAGTAGTTCACCAACCCACGCGCCATTAATCTCTCACCCTCCTCTGTCAGGCAATCCACCAGGTCACCCCTCTGGAATTCNCCCTCAATCCGGGTTACGCCTACGGGTAAGAGGCTCTTGCCTGAATCCACCAGAACCTTTTCCGCTCCAGCATCAACGAAAAGTCGTCCGCGCGACTGCATTCGTCCGGCAAGCCAGAGTTTCCGCGCAGCCATGCGTCCCGAAGCCGCTTTGAGGAGAGTCCCTGGAATCGATCCTTGCAGTATCCCAAAAAGACTCTCAGGGTTTCGCCCAGAACAGATNACCGTTGACGCACCGGATCGGGCGGCTTTCGCAGCGGCCTGTAGTTTCGTCAGCATACCGCCCCGACCCAGCACGCCGCTCGGCCCCGCAAACTTCTCTAGCGCTGGATCCCCAGCGAACCCTTCCCGAACCAGTTGTGCAGCCGGATTGTGTCTGGGATCCGATTCAAAAAGCCCGTCCTGGTCAGTCAGGATTACCAGATAATCGGCCTCAATCAGGTTCCCGACCAGTGCACCCAACGAGTCGTTATCCCCAAATTGAATCTCTTCGGTGACTACCGTGTCATTCTCATTCACGACTGGCACAATCCCAATCTCTAGCATCGACCGAAGGGCACTGCGGGCATTGAGGTAGCGCGTACGATCGTTAAGGTCGGCACTCGTCAACAAAACCTGAGCTGTTTGGATGCCATGCGCCTCAAAAGCGACTTGGTAAGCGCGGATAAGCCCCATCTGGCCAACGGCGGCCGCTACCTGTAACTGGTGCAGTTCATGGGGGCGTCCGCTCCATCCAAGCCGAACCAAACCTTGTGAGATCGCACCAGAAGAAACCAATACCGNATCCACCCCCTTTTTNNGTAACTCAACACAAACCTTCGAAAGNGTCGCGATCAAGGGTAGATTCAAACCCGTCTTCGGATGCGCCAGCANAGCGCTGCCGAGCTTGATGACCCAGCGTTGGGTCACCTTCGGTCTTTCGTTAACTTTCATCACTACCGGCATCCAGTTTATGCCAGATCTTCTGGCACAGTTCGGCACACCCCTCGCCACTCACTCCGGAAATCAAAAACCAGGGGTTATCCCAACCAAGGCCAACGAGCGTTTCCTCACAGATTGTCGACGCCACAACGGGATCCAAACAGTCTGACTTATTGAACACCAGCCAACGATCCCTCTCGGCGAGTCGCCGATCAAATGCCTGAAGNTCCTTAAAGACCGCCTCGACCGATGCGCGAGGCGTTNCGCCGAATTCATCGCTGATATCAACAATATGCAGAAGAAGCCCAGTCCGATTTAAATGCCTGAGAAACTGAACACCCAAGCCTGCGCCCGCAGCNGCGCCTTCAATCAATCCAGGGATNTCGGCCACGACGAAGCCGGCGCCAGGACCAACATCCACCACGCCAAGATGAGGATATAACGTTGTAAACGGGTAGTCCGCAATCTTGGGTCTCGCGGCTGAGATTCTCGAGAGCAACGTAGATTTGCCCGCATTGGGCAGNCCNAAAAGCCCGACGTCTGCGAGCACCTGTAACTCCANCCGCACCGACAGGCGATCGCCCTCGCCACCAGGGATAGTTCTCCTGGGNGCCTGGTTTACNGAGGACTTGAACCGNGAATTGCCTACTCCACCACGACCTCCCGCGGCGGCNGTGAATTCCTGGCCGTGCGTCGCCAAATCCACGAGGAGCTCCTGAGTNTGTTCTGCAAAAACCAGCGTTCCTGCAGGAACCCGAATCACACGATCACTGCCGGCNGCNCCCGTCCGATTGCGCCCNGACCCNCCAGAGCCATTTTCTGCCGAAAACTTACGGGTGTAACGGAAATCNGCCAGGGTATTGAGTTCCGATGTCGCTCGAAAAATAACATTACCCCCCCGGCCCCCGTCACCGCCGTCCGGCCCACCTTTTGGGACAAACTTTTCTCGACGAAAACTTAGGCAGCCATTGCCCCCGTGTCCCGCCTGCAGCGAGATGACCGCCTCATCGACGAATTTCATCTGACACCCTCTGCCCGTAAAAAACCCCGCTCGGTTGGCGGGGCTTTCTGCGAACCGTGGAGCCTGCNGTTAACTCTCTGCGAGCACGCTGACGGTTCGCCGGCTCTTTGGGCCNTTGATATCAAACNGCACCCTGCCTTCCTCGAGCGCGAACAACGTATGATCTTTACCTAGGCCGACGTTTACCCCAGGGTGAAAAGCTGTACCGCGCTGGCGAACCAGAATATTTCCGGCGCGCACCACTTCTCCAGCGTACCGCTTAACACCGAGTCGTTTGGACTCTGAATCACGGCCGTTTCGAGAACTACCGCCTGCTTTTTTATGTGCCATTTCNGTTAACCTCCAGCGCCTTGTNGGGCTTAATGAGTNATGTCCGTAACGCGCAACTGTGTAAAGGACTGACGGTGNCCCTGAGTGCGCCTATATTTCTTCCGCCGCTTCATCTTAAAGACGCGGATCTTCTTGTCACGCCCGTGTGCAAGAATTTNGGCCTTGACGCAGGCGCCATCGATGGTCGGACTCCCGACCGCAACTTGCTCGCCGTCTGCGACCATCAATACCTGGGGCAGATCGACAACGTCGCCGGGTTCGCCGGGAAGCTTTTCGACCCTGACACTGTCTCCCACACTGAGTCGGTATTGTTTACCGCCTGTTTGAACCACTGCGTACATTTTTCTTTTCCGGAATTTCTTTCCCCGAATCAACCTTTTAGGATTGNGGGAANGAGCTNANTCAACACTTCGAAGGGCGCGAATTTTAGGCGAAACCNNGATTTNGGTCAATGGAATGTANCGAAACTCCCGCGGCGCACGCTATGATTCGGGTATGGGAACCATATCTTCAATTTCCAACGCCCCTTCTGGCGGCCAGACACCGGCCCAACTGCTGGATGCGGTCAATTCTCTGATCAACGACGATATGGCNGCTGTCGANCACCATATCAAGAACGANCTGAAGTCGGACGTTGCCCTGATTGAGCAAATTGGGGAGTACATTGTGGGTGCGGGTGGCAAGAGGCTGCGGCCCGTGACACTGCTTCTAGGGGCNCATGCCCTNGNNTACAAGGGNACGGCGCACATNGATCTTGCGGCCGTCGTCGAGTTCATCCATACCGCGACGCTGCTTCATGATGACGTNGTCGATGANTCCGCACTCCGACGTGGTCGCGAGACNGCAAACGANCTNTGGGGGAACGCAGCTTCGGTCCTCGTNGGAGATTTCCTGTACTCCCGGGCNTTTCAGATGATGGTCGCGGTCGGCAACCCGAGAGTNATGGATATCATGGCTCAGACCACTAATGCCATCGCCCAGGGTGAGGTCATGCAGCTAATCAATAGTCACAATCCCAAGACGGGGGAAGCGGCGTATCTTGAAACCATTACTCGCAAGACGGCCAAGCTTTTTGAGTCCGCAGCCCGACTGGGCGCAGTTCTTGCCCAGGCGAGTCCCGCGGGCGAACGGGTCCTTGGGGAATTCGGCTTGCACTTAGGGATCGCCTTTCAGATGGTGGATGATGCGCTTGATTACTCTTCAGACTCAAAACAGATGGGAAAAAATGCCGGCGATGATCTTGCTGAGGGAAAGATCACCCTTCCGCTGATTCATGCGCTACAAAGATCTGATTCTGCTGGGCGGAAAATTATCGAAGATGCCGTGGAGACCGGAAATCGTGATGCTTTCCGAGAGATTCGACGAATTATTGAATCTACCGGGGCGCTTGCGTACACTTGCGCCCTGGCCCAAGAGCATGCGGCATTGGCGCGCCGGTCGTTGGAGTCACTGCCAGCTTCTAACCACCGTACCGCTCTTGGCCAGCTCGCGGATTTTTCCGTGTCCCGGACCTTTTAACGCGAGCCGATTCCCAAACAGATTTTAGTCGGGGTGTAGCTCAGCCTGGTAGAGCACTGCCTTCGGGAGGCAGGGGCCGGAGGTTCGAATCCTCTCACCCCGACCAATATCCTAAGTAATTACGCCATTCTGGCTGATCACCGCCTGTCTTAGATTCTCACTGTGCTGAAAATGTGCTGAAAATCCGAGATTACTAACGGCATGATGCAGGTGATCAGGTGCCAGATGAGCATACCTCTCAGTCATTTGAATACTTGAATGACGAAGCAGTTTACTCACCTCAAAGAGCGCAATACCGTTCATCACGAGCCCACTCGCGAGATCGCCGCCTGGTCACCGGTAACCGGGATACCCCCATCTTTCAAGCGAAAGATCGAATTCC
>NHDO01000007.1 GCA_002171735.1 Proteobacteria bacterium TMED61
GCGCCCGTCCGTTGGCATCAGTGGAGACAACTTCCTGGAAGTAGACCTCCACCCCGGTATCAAGATTGCGAACTGGAGACAAGGGTGGTTTACCCATTGACCCGATGTTGGAGGTGGCAGTGACACCAACCTTTGTTTCTGTGTTGGCAAGAAGCTCCGGCGGGGTAACCCCAATCGCGGCCAAAAGAACCGCGAACGCAAAAAAGTGGCGAGCACCTTTTTGGTTAAGTCCCAGACGGGGTCTAAGCGGAAATCGGAGTCGCTGGCGCGACATATGTACAAACGGGTACAAGATCCAGACAAGCAAGGATCGGTAACGATGTCCCATTCTAGCCCAGCACGGCAGTAACATTGTTTCAGCGCTTCTGATTTAAATATTCGTTGGAGGTTGGCCCTGCACTCAGCAGGCTATAGACGTTTCCCATCCAAGTCCACCGTTCTGAGGGAATATCTATTTTTTAGCATCAACTCATGGTGCTAGCCAGAAATACAGAATGGCGACGACGACAATCGTTAGCACGAGATGCATGATGCCTTTTTTCTTCATTCTCTTTATTTACCCGTAATTTTTGGTTGTCGGAGCACTTGCGGTTTCAACTCATAACGTGATCAAGGTCAGGCCGTGACTTCCCCGATCAGCATCTCGGGCTGCGAATTGGTGAAGTTGGGGATGTCTTCGATCGCGGGACCTAGTTTTGACATCGCCGCATCCAATGCGGCCGGGTCGGCAAATAGAATGGTTGCAATGGCATGGTAACCCGGTGGTGTATCGGGGCCGCCGGCGTTGCCTTTGGTCACCACGCGACTTTGGATGTGCTCACCAACACAGTCGTCAACAATCACGAAATGCTTGTTTGCGTAGTAATCATGGTCAAAATGGGTGTCTTCCCGTACGGGGTAAAGCACTTGCAATGAGACAGGCATAAGCCCTCCTGGAATCTGGTTGGTGGATTCAAACGATCTATAATAAGTGTATCAGGTTCGGGTCGTCCATTAGGCCGCTGTACAGGGGCGGCATGGCGTTGGCGTTGGNTTTCAATTAGTCTATCGGNCTGACCGCTTTTATGTCTCAGCGCATAATTCACACCGGGACTCACGGATGACCGACTCCTCTCAGCAGATTCTTTCAGCCCTCGGTCGTTGTGTGGGGAGGGATCACGATGAAGCCCGATCAATGCCGCCCGCTTTTTATACCTCTTCGGAATTTTGTGATCTTGAGAAAACCTCCCTCTTTCGCGAGCAGTGGATTGGTTTGGGACGCGCGGATCAGATTCCAAAACCGGGCGACTACTTCACAGTGGATCTGGTCGGTGAACCGCTGATCGTGGTTCGAGGGCAGCATAACCAAATCAACATTCTGTCGAATGTGTGTCGGCATCGGGGGTCATTGATTGCGGAAGGNNCCGGGACNGCAAAGAANTTCATCTGCCCCTATCACGCCTGGTCCTACGCCACCGACGGCAAACTCCTTAGGGCGCCGCTCATTGCGGAAAGATCCGATTTTGATGCCGAGAATTGCCGGCTCCCACGTTTTGCCTGCGAACTCTGGGGCGGCTTTATCTANGTGAACCTGAGTAACTCAGCGCCACCTCTTGCGCCACAGTTGGCGGGCTTAAGCGAGCTCCTTACTCACTATCACATGGATGAGATGGTCGAGCTCCATGGTGAGGAGGACATCTGGAATACCAACTGGAAGTGTCTCGTGGAAAATTTCATGGAGGGGTACCATCTTTCGAGTGTGCATCAGAAGACGCTNCACTCGATCACGCCCACCCGACTTTGCCGGCACTACCCGCCCGGTGAGGGTTATTTTGGATATTTCTCAAATTTCCCGGAAGATCTCGCGCAGCGTGGGGCCTATCATTCAGACCTGACCGCTGAAGAAAGACAGCGCTCTGTTATGTTCGCCGTACCACCAGGGCATGTTGGCAGTGTCACGGGACATATCGTGACCTATCTGTATCTGCAACCTCATACGTCAGACACTGTTAAGGTCAGAAGGGGGATTGCATTTCTCGATCCGGANATCCCGGACGAAGAACTTAAGGCTGCCGTAGGTCTTTTTGAGCGGACCATGGCTGAGGATATGGGTCAGTTGAGCGCGTTGCAAAAGGGTCTCAAGTCAAAAAGTGCGCAAACTGCGCCGCTGGCGCCGGCAGATTATGAGGGAAATGTCTGGGATTTTTATCAGTATCTGGCTCGAAACCTTTGCTGATTCTTGTGGTAGAGTTTTTATTGGTGTATTAAAAATCGTTTTTAAACCCAAAGGANGGAGNGGAGAATGACAAACGGCACTATATATGATTTGCGTGATCAGCTAACAGTAGGACAGATATCACGGCGACAGTTTCTGAAGCGAGCTGGCGCTCTTGGCATCAGCGCGGCGGCGACATCTACTCTCTTGGCGTCCGCAACCGCGGCAGCTGCAAGCCGTAAATCTGGNGGCACGCTTCGGGTCTGCATCGCAAGCGGCGGCCAGACAGACAGCTTGGATCCAACTAAGTTCCTNTCGACTGGCGANTATGCTCGCGGACACTCAATCTATAACCCCTTGGTCGCCCTCAATCCCAGTATGGAGCCCATACCGGCGCTTGCGGAGTCATGGGAATCTAACTCGACTGCGGATGAATGGGTATTCAAGCTNCGTAAGGGTGTGACCTTCAGTAACGGAAAGGACTTCACCTCCGCAGACGTTCTTTATTCCCTGCAACGGCACTTAAGGCCTGAGTCGGAGTCACCCGGCAAGCCCTTGTTGGAGCAGGTGACAGAGATGACAGCGGATGGGCCCCATGTAGTGCGGATGAAGACTGGGTCGCCTAATGCGGACCTGCCGATTCTTTTCACCCAGCCTCAGTTTATGATTTCACAGGAAGGTGAGGAAGAGTTCGTCAATCCTTCAGGAACCGGCGGCTTCATAATGAAAGAATACGAGGTGGGCATCTACGCCCGCGTCGAGCGAAACCCCAATTANTNGGGTGATTGCTATCTCGACGCTTTGGAGTGGATCACCAACGTCGACGGCACTGCTCGTATGAACGCCATGATGGCGGGTGAGTATGACATTGCGACGGAAGTAGATCGAAACTTGATTGACCTTGTGCAGCGCGCTCCGGGGGTGGAGATTGTTGCTTCTGCATCGGGACGGCACACCAACCTCGCCATGATGGCCGACCGCGATCCAACCAGTAACCACGATCTCAGGCAGGCCCTGAAATACAGCATCCCACGCGAACAGGTGATCACGAATGCCTTTAAGGGATATGGCATGGTCGGTAACGACCACCAGGTGTCGCCAACGGATCCCTTCTATTGCGACGATATCCCGCAACGCACTTTTGATCCTGACAAAGCNCGGCATCACTTNAAGAAGGCAGGAATGGAGGGNGCAAACCTTACCCTTTATACCTCTGACATGGCAGTNTCNGGCTCAGAAGCTATTGCGTTGATCTACGCCGAAGGCGCTAAAGCGGCCGGAATAGACTTGCAGGTTCAGGTGGCGCCTCCGGGCTCCTACTGGAGNAAGGTCTGGATGCAGGTNCCGCTGTGTGTTTCTGGCTGGGATGCCCGACCGACNGCCGACCTAATGCTGACCATCGCCAATAANTCTGACGGCTCNTGGAATGAGACAGCATGGGGNAGNGAGCGTTTCGANGAACTGTTGGTTGCGGCACGCGGTGAAACCGACGCGGCAAAGCGCAAGGACATGTACTGCGAAATGCAGCGCCTGCTTCATGATGATGGTGGTGTCGGAATGCTCGGGTTTTATGACATGATCGACTCCAGGCGCGACAANGTGGTGGGATTCGATCCGCATCCGGCTGGGTATAACCGCGACGCNTTTTTCGCGACCGATATCTCCTTCGCTTAAGACGACGGGTTTTGTCATTTCAGTGAAATGGATGGGGGCGGCTCAAAGCCGCCCCCGANGTTNCTGTGCGGCTGATTGGGCGTAGTGTTTAAACTTCTAATTCGAAGAATTCTGCTCGGTGTCGTNGTGACGTGGGTCGTCTCGATGATGATTTTCGCTGCGACAGAACTGCTGCCGGGAGATGTCTGCCATGCGGTCCTGGGGCAGGGGGCAACCGAAAAATCCCTGGAGAACTGCCGCGAGCGTCTCCAGTTAGACCAGCCTATGCATACCCGCTATTTGCAGTGGCTTGGCAGGTTNGNCACCGGCGAGCTNGGNACCTCGTTGGCGAATGATCTTCAGATNGCNGATCAGATTGGTGCTCGTGCATGGAATACCGTTCGGCTCGCGGGGTTGACGGCCCTGATTGCCGTCCCTCTGGCCGTCATATTGGGGCTTATTGCAGCTATTCGGGCAGAGAGTTCGGTTGACCGGGGAATCTCAATCGGCACTCTATGCTTTATCTCGGTACCTGAATTTTTTACCGGAGTACTACTGGTATACCTGTTGGCAGTGAAACTGCGATGGCTGCCCGCGGTGGCCAACTATCGAGACCTAACAAGAGGAGACTTTCTTGATGTTGTCGAGGCGCTTGCATTACCGATTGCAACGCTGACTTTCGCGGTCCTTGCGCATATGACCCGCATGACCCGTGCGGCCGTGCTCAACGTGATGTCATCGCCGTATATTGAGCAGGCGATCCTCAAGGGCGCCTCGAGACGACGGGTGATTATCCGGCATGCGCTTCCTAATNCNCTGGCACCGATCGTCAATGTAATCGCACTCAATCTTGCCTATCTCGTCAGCGGNGTGGTTGTGGTNGANGCGATCTTNCGGATTCCGGGCCTCGGGACGCTTATGGTTGCCTCTGTCATTTACCGGGACATCCCGACCGTACAGGCAATCGGAATGCTGTTTTGCGTAACCTACGTTGGTTTNAACCTGCTCGCCGATGTTATGGCCATCATAGCTAACCCTCGACTGCGGCATCCACGATGAGCACGCATTCTCACGATCCGTCCGAGCCAGCCTCAAGATCAAAATTAACGCCATCGTTCGTGGTGGGATTGGTTATTGTTGGTTTCTGGCTGCTGGTGGCTCTGATCGGGCCTGCGCTGGCCCCGCATCTGGAGTCCGATATCGTCACTGACATGAGTTACGCGCCTGCGGGTGAGGTAGGCCTGCTTGGCAGCGATTACCTCGGTCGGGACGTGTTCTCGCGACTGCTGTACGGCGCACGGATGACTATGGGACTCGCGCTTTTGGCCGCACTGCTGTCTTTTTCCCTAGGTGTCATTCTTGGGTTTACCGCGGCGATCAGCGGCCGTTGGATCGATGGCTTCATGAGTCGGGTCAACGATGCGCTGATGGCCTTCCCCTCGGTGATTCTTGCTCTTATCGTGATGTCAGCGCTGGGCACATCGCTGATGATCATGATCGTCACGGTGGCCGTGATCGACTCGACTCGGGTGTTCCGCTTATCGCGTGCGCTGGCAATGGATATTTCTGTTATGGATTTTGTCGATGTTGCCCGTTCCCGAGGAGAGAGTTTGTGGTGGATTACCGTTCGCGAGATTCTGCCGAACACGCTCGCGCCCCTTACCGCTGAATTCGGTATTCGTTTNACCTTTGCGATTCTTTTTATCAGTGCATTGAGTTTTCTGGGCCTGGGCGTACAACCCCCAGCTGCTGACTGGGGTGTGATGGTGAAAGAGAATCTGCAGGGGCTGCTGTTCGGCTCCGCCGCCGCGCTCATGCCAGCCGCTGCCGTTGCTTCGCTGACAGTGGGCGTCAACCTAATCGTGGACTGGTTTCTGAGGCGCATGGGCGGTGATGTTGCACAGGAACTGATGAATTAGCGGCAACCCAAGATGAGCGCGGTTATCGATATTCAAGACCTCTGGGTGGAAGCCCGCTCGTCAGGTGGAGACTTTCACCCGATTGTNGAAGGGGTNAGCGTCAGTGTGCATCCAGGAGAGGTCGTGGCATTGATTGGCGAGTCNGGCTCCGGGAAAACCACCACCGCATTGTCGGCCATGGCCTACAGTAAGCCGGGATGCCGAATTGTCGGTGGCAGTATCAAGCTAAACGGACGTGATCTTCTCGAACTCACACCGGAAGAGCGCCGGCAATTGCGCGGTCGCGAGGCGGCCTATGTCGCGCAGAGCGCCGCTTCGGCCTTCAATCCNGCGATAAGGATCGGTGATCAGGTAATCGAGAGCACNNTTATCCATAACCTNATGCCGCGCGANGAGGCGCTGCGACAGGCCGTTGAGATGTATCAGCGCTTGGATCTTCCCGAGTCNGGCCAGTTGAGNAACCGTTACCCGCACCAGGTNAGCGGTGGCCANCTGCAGAGACTGATGGCCGCGATGGCGATGTCATCCAGTCCTTCTCTGTTAATCCTGGATGAGCCCACGACNGCATTGGATGTTACTACCCAGATCTCAGTTCTCAGTGCGTTCAAGGANCTNATCAAAGGGCAGAATACCGCCGCGATCTATGTCACACATGATTTGGCGGTGGTGGCGCAGATTGCTGACCGCATCATCGTAATGCAGAACGGCAAAGTAATGGAGACTGGGTCTACTGCTGAAATCATCTCTCGCCCGCAGAATCCTTATACGCAAACTCTCATGGCGGCTGTCCGGCCGCCGCCCAAGTCAATGTCCTTTGAGGGTTTGGAGGACACCCAGGCAGCTAGCGATTCGATCATTCGTGTGAACTCCTTGACAGCAGGTTACGGACGGACGAAGAAAAAAATTGTTCTGCGGGATGTAAGTCTGGATGTCCCACGAGGGAAGGTAGTCGGGGTAATTGGCGAGTCAGGGTGTGGCAAGAGCACGTTGGCGAGAGTTATTGCCGGCCTTTTNCCTCAGGTTTCGGGTGAAATTTNCCATCACGGCGAGAATCTTCGTGACACNGCAAANCGCAGAACCCGTGATGTTCTGAAGAACATCCAGATTGTCTTTCAGATGCCAGATGTTGCGGTTAATCCTCGTCATCGGGTGCGGGAGATTCTGGGCCGACCCCTGCACCTCTTTATGGGTCTTGATGTCGGTGCTAGAGAATCCCGGATCGATGAATTACTAGAACTCGTGGAATTGCCGGCATCCTACAAGACCCGATTCCCGGGAGAATTATCTGGTGGCGAGAAGCAGCGAATCAATCTTGCCCGCGCGCTCGCTGCCGAGCCAGAACTGATNCTTTGTGACGAAGTCACTTCGGCNCTTGATACTGTGGTGGGAAAGGCAATTATTGACCTTCTCAAAAAACTGCAGACCAACCTCGGGGTTGCTTATCTTTTCATTAGCCATGATCTTTCCACGGTCGCGTCCTTTGCTGACCAGGTCGTGGTGCTGTACGCGGGCCGAGTGGTTGAGCAGGGCTCGCTGGCATCGGTTCTGGCGCCACCTTTTCATCCCTACACGCGTCTGCTGCTAGCCTCGGTACCGGAACTGCGCACGGACTGGNTCGANNGGNNGGTTGCNTCGAAAACNCNNCTTNANCANCNCGGGCANTCGGTTGATGNCNACGCNGTGGGNTGTCCGTNTTTCAATCGTTGCGCNTCNGCGGNNGNNGATGTNNGTAACCGCNATGACCCACCNCTNCNGGNGGCGAGTCAGGGACATACGGTNGCCTGCCATCNGGAACTCGATTCCTTACATANGTAAAGCCANNNACNAGATTGGGATAGAGNNAGAGNAAGTGTCGGAAACAGNAAAGACACNGNGNCACTTGNNGTGGCATCGTCCAATNCCTTTATGAATTGTNGAGCNAAAGATGACGACTGAAAGACCACAAGGGTTTTCCGGCTACCACTGCCAGCAGGACTGGACCGAGGATCCGGTGTTGACCCACACTGATCGTGGAACGCCGTGTGGGGAATATCTGCGCCGTTACTGGCATCCGGTCGCCATGACTGAGGAAGTCACTGATCTGCCGCTGTTGGTTAAGGTACTGGGCGAGGAGTTGGTGCTTTTCAAGGACAAGAGTGGTGCGTTTGGCCTATTACACAAACACTGCTCACACCGCGGCGCCTCGTTGGAGTTTGGTATTGTGGCGGATCACGGGATCATCTGCTGTTACCACGGTTGGCACTATGCGATCGACGGTACGCTGATTCGTGCGGGTTCGGAACGNGAAGATGGACCCATCTGCAAGAAGGTGATTCACGGCGCCTATCCAGTGATCGAAAAGGATGGCCTGTTGTTCGCATATCTTGGCCCGTCGGAGTTGAGGCCACCTTTCCCGGTGTTTGATACGCAGGCCGANTATGGTGTGGAGAAAGTTCCTTTTTCACTTTCCGCTCCGTGCAACTGGCTTCAGATCTACGAGAACACTCAGGATCCGGTGCACGTGGTCCATCTTCACTCCAACGTGAGTGGGATTCAGTTCGGTGTGGCGTCTGGGGTGGATCAGATTATTGAGTACCAGGATAGCCCGCTCGGTATGATCAATATTCAGACCCGAGAAGTAAATCAATTTGTCTGGAACCGTACTGTCGAATCCATTCTGCCCAATGCCAACCAGACCGGTGCGATCTGGGAAGAAGCCCAAAGTGAGAAGTTCTTCCAGAGAAGTTCTCTGTTGCGCTGGGTGGTACCCCTGGACAACACTTCAGCACGCACGATCGGTTGGCGATACCTCAGCGTTGAACTGGACCCCGATCATCAGGGTAACCGCTCGCAAATCGGCAAGGAAAGCATCGACTTCATCGGACAGACTGCTACCGAGCGCTCTCANGAGGAGGCNCAGCGGTATCCTGGCGANTATGAAGCGCAGGTGTCCCAGGGCGCNATTGCGATCCATGAGCGCGAGAATCTTGCAAGTTCTGATGCGGGTGTGGCCCGTCTTCGNCGCCTGTTACGCCAGCGGGTGACGGAACTTCAGGCNGGAAATGAGCCAACACCCCAGGCCCAAAGGGAGGGCGAGACCGTCTCGACTTATACGCAGGATACGGTATTTCTTGCATGCCTTGGGACTGATCAGCGAAAAGCCTTTGGACAGGCGGTAGCAAAAACCGTGATCAACAGCGGTGACAAGTCTCCTGAGGAGCGGGTATTGATGGTGAAGCAGACCTGTGACACATTTGAGGGAGCGTAAATAAGGCCCTACGACTACAATATGGAAGTTATTGCAGTTTTAACCACAAAGAAGATGACTGAGGAGGTTTGCAGATGATTCAGATGAAGAAGTTTATTGCACGAGGAATTTTTGTTCTGGCGGCGCCGCTGCTTGCAACTAGCGCACAGGCCGAGGACTCGGTGCTGCATACGATTCTTAAAGAGGGTGTGCTGAAAGTCGGCACTACCGGCGACTGGAATCCGATGACGATGCGTGATGCGGCGACCAACAAGTACACCGGTTTTGATATCGATGTCAGTACTAAGCTCGCGGAAGATCTTGGTGTCGAAATCGAATATGTACCGACCGACTGGAAGACGCTGGTCGCTGGTGTCACCGCCGACAAATATCATATGACAGGCTCCGCTTCGGTTAACCCCAAGCGCGCCAAGGTTGCCGGGTACTCGATCTCTTATGTAGAGGTTGGCCAGCTGCCGATGATCCACAAAAAGAATGCGGAGCGCTTTAAGTCTTGGGACGACATCAACCAGGCAGGCGTCAAGGTATCGGCGAATCTCGGTACCACGCAGGAGCAGTACATCAAAACCTTTTTCCCCAATGCGACGCATGTGGTGGTCGAGTCGCCGGCAAGAGACTGGCAGGATGTGCTGGCCGGGCGTTCAGATGCCAGTATCACTTCAAATATCGAGGCGCACAAACTTGTTGAGAAGTATCCCGACCAGATGATGATTGTGCCGGTAGACAAGGCCAAGGCGAGGACACCGCTTGCGGTCTTGTTGCCGCAGGGTGATCAGGTCTGGATCAACTATGTGAACCACTGGATCTCGCTACAGCAGGCCCGAGGCTTTTTTGACGGCCTGAAGAAAAAGTGGGGGCTGTAATCGGCTCTGGATCATGAGACCAACGAAAAAGGCCCGCTCTGACGGGCCTTTTTTGTTTTTACAATAACTCCTCTCATGAAGCCGATGGTCACCACGCGGCA